>CALYAH010000038.1 GCA_944393455.1 uncultured Clostridia bacterium | reverse complement strand
AGGTAGAGATACAATTTATTTAATAAAAAATGGATGGAATGTTTTAGCAATAGATAAAGAAGATACAGAACAATTTATATCAAGTAAATTAAATGATGAAGAAATAAAAAGATTTAGATTTGACAGTCAAAATTTTGAAACTATTCAGTTAGAAAGGACTAAACTATTAGTGGCTAATTTTAGCATTCCCTTTTGCAAAAAAGATTGTTTTAATCAATTTTGGAATAAAATAGTTGACAGTATTCTTAAAGAACGGATATTTTGTAGGAAATTTTTTAGGTTTAAATGATTCATGGGCAAAAATAAAAAAAGAAATGGTATTTTTATCTAAAGAACAAATATTAGATTTATTTAAAAATTCTTTTGAAATAATATATTTTAATGAAATTGAAAAAGATGGAAAAACCGGATTGGGAAATTTGAAACATTGGCATGTATACAATGTTATTGCAAAAAAATATTAGGAGGATAATATGGCAACAGAATTTCAAAAAATAATAGAAAAAATATGTAAAGAAAAAAACATAAAATATAGTCTTTTATCAAAAGACTGGGTAATAATGTTAGAAAAAGACGAAAAAACAAGATTTATTTCAGGATACAAATTTGATTTAAACTCACATGGTATAGGATTAATTGCAGATGATAAATATGCCTTATATGATGTATTAAAAAGAAAAAATATTCCTGTAGTAGAACATAAAATTGTTTATAATAAGACAAACAAATTAGATTATGCAATAGGATGCAATACATATGAATACGTGAAAGATTATTTTATGAAAAATAATCAAAACATTGTAATTAAACCTAACAACGGAACTTGTGGAAAAAATGTTTTCAATATAACTAATATAGAGCAAATAGATGATATTTTAGACAAAATATTTAATGACAACTATTCTATTAGTATATGTCCTTTTTATAATATATTGCATGAATATAGAGTTATAATGTTAAATGGAGAAAACAAGTTATCTTATACAAAATACCTTCCGATAGTAATTGGAGATGGAAGAAAAACTATAAGAGAATTATTACTTGAATTTAATCATGAGTATTTTGCAGATAAATTAGAAGATTCAAAATATGATGAAGTTCTTGGATATAAAGAAAGGTATGAATATAATTGGAAATTTAATTTATCACAAGGTTCAGTGGCAAGAAGAATTGAAGATGAGCAATTATTAGAAAAGTTAACAAAAATAGCAAGAGAGATTGCAAGTAAAATAAATTTAAAATTTGGAAGTGTTGATATAATAGAAACAACTGATAATAAACTATTAGCATTAGAGGTTAATAGTGGAGTAATGTTAGATAATTATATTAGATTAAATCCAGTTGATTATAATATTGTAAAAGAAATTTATAAAGAAGCGATAGAAACTTTATTTATATAATAAAAATAGTAAGATAGGAGACAAAGTATGAAAAAAGTATATGAGAAATATAGAAAAGAACTAGAAAAAATGAAGCAAAAAATATCTAGTTATAAAGAAGTAAAAGACCTTTATCAAGAAATGATAGACTGTAAACCAGATACAATAGAACATTATAAAAAAGACAAGGAGATAGCACAATGGTATGCTCTTAGTATGGGGCTTTTTGCATGTTCAATTAATTTTCAAGAAGAGAAGGAAAAAGAAGAATATAGAGAAGATGCTATTGTATATTTCTCATTATTGACGAATATATCTAATGATATTCTAGCTATTGTTCAATTAGTAGACAATGGATTTGAATTTCAAGCTAATCTTATTATGAGGAATTTAATGGAATTATTATATACACTTTTAGTTGTATTAATAAATAAAGAAAAAAGAAAAGAATACTTTGATTCTGGAATGTTACAAAATGAATATAGTGTATGGAATAAGAATTTTAGAATGACTAGAATGAGTGAAGAACTGTCTGAATATGAGTCAGATTTTTTTGATGAAGAGTTTATAGAAAAATTAAGAGTAATGAGAAAAGAAATATACCAATATTATTCGTCCTACATACATAATGATTATGCCTTTTGTGTTTTAAGTTGTTATTCTCCAAAACAAGATGATTCAGATGAAGAACCTTATTTAGAATATAATTTATGGGGACGATACAATTATGCTGGTAAGAAAATATTAAACGAATTGAATAGAAATATGTGGATAATAATGTTATATTTTAAACATATCATTAGTAGAAAAGAATATTTTAATAGGGAGAACTATATATCAGAGGAAACTAAAGAATTTTGGAATGATGCACTTATAATTTTATTTATGCTGGAAGAAGAAATGAAGAGTTATTGCAAGGATAAAAATAAAAGAACTTGAAAAATATTTTAAGTTAATGTATAATAAGGCAAAAATCTTACTAAAGCTAAAGCTATTTGGAATATAAAAATAGTCAAACATAATTTTATAGTAAGGAGATATAAGGATGAGTGATAAACTGGAAAAAAACTATAGAAGCTTTAGAGTATATATGTGTAACGCTATGTATTGGATGAATGAAGACGAAAAAAAAGAAACAGATGAAAATAAAAAAGAAGAATTAAAAAGAGAACAAAAAGAGCGTAAAGAAGTTTTAGATAAATTAGAGTCAATAAGATCTGGAAGGCATTTGGCCTTAGTAGGAGGAACGAATGAAGAAAAGATGCTATATGAAAAAATAATACCTCTAATTAATGAGAAATACGAAGGAACAAATTCAATTGATAATAAAAGAGACGAGGAATTATATAAAACTATAAAAGAAATGGTAGATACTTATCAAATGGATAAAAAAGATGGTAGAGAAATGGAAGATGAGGAAAAAGACAGATAGAGTTACTGTTCAGCCTTGATTAAAATTTATATTATTAAAGAACACCTTGTGTGTCGCAACCTATTAATATAAATAAAAATATGTAGGTTGCTCCAATCGCACTCGCTTTTAGCTCGTTTGGTCGCTTACGCGGTGTTTCAAACTAATATAAATTTTAATCAAGGCTGAACAAGTAACCAGATAGAGTTAGGTATATTTAATTTTACAAAAAACAATTGACAAATAAGGAAAATTATGTTAGAATTGATAACTGTAATCCGCTTAGTCAAGGTTCAAAAAGATTAATTAAGTTTAATTACCTGTATTTAAGGATTAGCGAGTATACAAATAAGGGAGGTGCATTTTAAATGTACGCAATAATCGAAAGCTGTG
>CALYAH010000037.1 GCA_944393455.1 uncultured Clostridia bacterium | reverse complement strand
ATAAAATTGCAGAAAACATTTCATCTTTAAATGATAAAATCATTAAATTAAGAAAGAAGGTGGAAATGTGTGAAGACATAAGATCAAGAGTACCAAAGATAGAACATAATCTAGATGAGTTGGATAATCAAGAAGAATTAGAAAAAGAAACAAAGGAAAATAAAAAAGAGAAAGATAAAAAAGGAAAGGAGTAATTATATATGAGTGTAAATGGAGATGCCTCAGAGCAAGTTGTAAGATTAAGTTTAGAAGGCTTTGAAGTAATAGCTAAATTAACTGGCAGTGGTGCAAAAAATTTAGCAGCAATGTTATATACAATGATGAAAGATAAAAATAAAAATCAAACTAAAGGAAAAATGAAATTAACAAGAATGCTTCAAACAGGTAAGCCTTTAAAGATATTTACTATAAGTAAAGAAGATTTAAAAGTATTTGCAAAAGAAGCTAAAACTTATGGTATCACATATTGTGCTATACGAGATAAGAAAAGTAAAGAAGTAGATGATATGGTAGATGTTATAGTAAAGGAGGAAGATGCTTCAAGAATAAATAGAATAGTAGAGAAGTTTAAATTAACAACAGTTGATACTGTAAAAATGAAAACAGAAGTTACTAAATCTATTGAAGATAGAGAAGCACAGAAAAAAGAAATGGGAGTACAAGAAAAATCCAAAGAGCAACAACTAGAAGAAATTTTAGCTGAAAAACCATTACAAAAGGAACAAGCTACAAATGAAAATTTCAATGTGGCAAAGACAGAAAAAAGCCCTCTGTCAAAGCCTTCCTCAATGACTTCAAAGACGCAAGAAGGGGTTTCTAAAGGAGCAAAAAAGCCTTCTGTAAAGAAAGAACTTGCAGAATTAAAAGTAGAGGCAGAAAAACTAGATAATTCAAAAACTAAAGAAAGAAATTCTACACATGATAAATCAAATAAAACTAGAAAGACTAAGACAAAGTCAAAATCTAATAGATAAGGAGGATTATAGAATGGAAGAAACAAGAACAATTATAGTAGACAAATATGATTATAAATTAATGCTAAATGCACTAAATGAATTTAGAAATGCAAAACTACAGCAAAATATTGATACAGAAATAATAGATAAATTGATTATAAACTTATTAAATGCCCCTAAAAATAAAAAAACTTTATCATTAAGTAAAAATATAAGAGGAAAATATACCGTTGAAGCCAGATGAAAAAAAGATTGTTAAAACATTCTATATTATTGGAATAATACCAATTATATGGATAGCTCTCCTTATATCTCCATATATTGATGGAGGACTAATTAATATTGTAAAAAATAGTAGTACAATATTCAGCAAACCTTTTAATATAACTTTTACAGAGAATAGCATTAAAACTATTCTTATTTTTTTACTAATTTATGTATTAGCAATTTTATTATATGAATCTACTAGAAAAAATTATAGAAGGAGAGAAGAAAACGGATCGGCAAAATGGGGCGATACAAAAGAATTAGATAAAAAATACAAACAACCTAATAATTATAATAAAATACTAACGAAAAATGTTTCTATTGGTTTAAATGGAAAGAAACATAGAAGAAATGTAAATGTCCTTGTAATAGGTGGCTCTGGTGCAGGTAAAACATATAGTTATTGCAAGCCGAACATAATGCAATGTGCTACATCTTATGTGATACTAGATCCAAAAGGCGAGATTCTTCGTGATACAGGTTATCTATTAGAGGAAAATGGGTATGAAGTAAAAGTTTTAGACTTAATAAATATGGAAAAATCTCATTGCTATAATCCATTTGTATATATTAAAACTGATAATGATGTTCAAAAGTTATCAACCAACTTGTTTAAGTCAACTACTCCAAAAGGTAGCACAACAAATGATCCTTTTTGGGATACAGCTGCATCAATGTTATTACTAGCTTTAATATTTTATCTGAAATATGAGGCTCCACCAGAAGAACAAAATTTTACAATGGTTATGGAGTTATTGAGAGCAGGAGATGTAAAAGAAGATGACGATGACTATGTTAGCCCACTTGATATGCTATTTAATAGATTAGAAACCAGAAATCCAGACCATATAGCATTAAAATATTATAGGTCATATCATTCTGGTTCTGCAAAAACATTAAAATCTATACAAGTAACATTAGCTTCAAGACTTGAAAAATTTAATTTAGAGAGTATGGCACAGCTAACGCAGACAGACGAATTAGATTTACCATCATTAGGAGAAAAGAAAGTTGCATTATTTGCAATTATACCAGATAATGATACATCATTTAATTTTCTTGTTAGCATATTATATACACAATTATTCCAAGAACTATTTTATTTAGCTGATTATAAATATGGTGGAAGTTTACCTGTTCATGTTCATTTTGTTATGGATGAATTTGCCAATGTTAGTCTACCAGATGATTTTGACAAAATCTTGAGTGTCATGCGTTCAAGGGAAGTTTCTGTTTCTATAATTCTTCAGAATTTAGCTCAATTAAAAGCACTCTTTGAAAAACAATGGGAGTCAATTGTAGGAAATTGTGATGAATTCTTGTATTTAGGTGGTAATGAACAAAGTACACACAAATATATAAGCGAATTATTGGGTAAAGAAACTATAGATACAAATTCGTACGGAAGAAGTTTTGGCTCACATGGTAATTATTCAGAAAATGACCAAATTGCAGGTAGAGAACTACTGACTCCAGATGAAGTTAGATTATTAGATAATAATTATGCATTATTATTTATTAGAGGTGAAAGACCAGTAAAAGATTTTAAGTTTAATCTAAAAGAGCATTTTAATAGTCAATATACACCAATTGGCAATAAAAATATAAAACCATATATGCATGGAGGAACAGAAAATGCAATAGGAACAATTACTTTTGATTTAGACAATATAGGAA
>CALYAH010000036.1 GCA_944393455.1 uncultured Clostridia bacterium | reverse complement strand
TCTGAATATATTGATAAATATCCAAATATGCAAGTTGCTTCTCCTTGTCGTTCTAGCTGGGGAGCTAATGGTTATAGTGAAGTATGGTTAAATCCAAGTAATGACTATGCTCATAGACACTTACATGTTGCTGGAGATAGAATGTGTGAATTAGCTTGGCTTTATCCAGATGCTAAGGGAATAAAGAAAAAAGCCTTAAACCAATGTGCAAGAGAATTACTACTTGCCCAAAGTAGTGATTGGTTATTTATTATTACAAATGGCACAATGGTAGATTATGCTAAAAAAAGAATTAAAGATCATATAGGAAGATTTACAAAATTATATTATCAAATAAAAGAAGATAATATCGATGAAGAATTTCTAAAAGATATTTCTAAAAAAGATTGTGTATTTCCAGATATTGATTATAGAATATATTCTTAAAAAGATGAAGAATTTACTTCTTCATCTTTTTTATTATAGATAAAACAAGCTACATTTTTTCTAAAATGACATAGTATAGTGTATAAGTTTTTTAAATTTAGTAGATACTATTTTTATTAGAAGGGAGTTTTTTGATGAAGTCTTTATGTATAAAAACCAATAATTCCAATTTACTTCAATATCTACTAAATGAATTACAACATCTAGAAATAGAACAAGTTTACTTCTCAGAAAAACAATTTAGACATTACAAAAATATAATTATTCACTATACAGGTGATAATGAAGAATTATTTATAAACAAAATTAGTTCCTTTCTTTCTTTGCTTGTTATTGATGAACTTGAAGAAGAATTAATAAATAAAATATTGATACAGAATTATTTTTATTTTGATGTCAACGAGAGAAAAGAAATCTTAAATTTATATTTTGATATTACTGCTAATGATTTTTCCGATATTTTTGACAAGAAATTTAAAGCTCTTTTTGAAAGTTTTTATTCTTTTTTATCTTCTCATAAATCTTTAGTTTTAAAAGGATTTATTAATTTTAGAATAAAAGCATATATGGAAATTTTAGATGATATAGTAAATGAAGCTGTAAATAGTTTTATTATAGAAAAAGAATATCTGGAATTTATCTCTTTACTAAGGTTATATATTAACTCACAACCAAATAGTAATAAGACTGTTCATATTATTTATTCAAATTCAGACTCTCTATTATTAGATGAAAATAAAAATATTATTGATATAACCGAAGAAGTTTTTAAAGCTAAATATTTAAGCGATATTACTTTTTCTTCTAATGATTATATTCTAAATTCTTTATTAACATTGTTACCAAGTAAAATTTATATTCACCTTATAGAACCTTATATAGATGAATTTATTCATACTCTTCAAGCAATTTTCGAGAACAGAGTAACTCTTTGTACAGATTGTAACATTTGTAAATTATATAAAAATAACCAAACAAAAAAAGACTTACATACAATTTAACTTAATATTGTATGTAAGTCTTTTTCTTAAGATAGAGAATTGATTGTTTCTTCTAAACCTGGCAATAATGTATATGTTAATTTTTCGTCTACAACTATTTTCCACTTTTTATCTTGTTTTACTGCATTTATAGTTCCTGTAACTGTTGTTGTTTGTACTTGGTCATTTTTCAATTCTTCTATTAAATAGTTCTGAGTTGTTTCTTCTGTATTCTCTGTATCTTCACTACTGCTAAGTGCTGCTTTAAATGTTTTTTGCATAACATTTCCTAATATAGTTTTAAAATCCTTATTAGTTATTTCTATTTCTATTGTTGCTTCATTTCCATTTTCAGTTACTTTAATAACTTTCCAACTCAATTTATCAAAAAGTAATTTTTGCGTTTCTTGATTTACATTTTCATCTAATATTTCTGATGTAAAAGAATCATCTGAATTCACAAATTCTCTTGCTTTTTCAAATTCACCCTCTCTTAAATTCATAAGTAAACCGTCTACTGACTTTTTAGGATCACTAGATGTTACTATCATATAAGTTAATAATACAACTAATAGTGCTACTACTAATATAGTAACAGCTGTTATTATCCAAGGAGCTTTTTTATTTTTCTTATCTTTTTTAGGTTCAACCTTTTTGTTTGCTTCTTTTTTTGCTGTCTTCACCTTTTCTACCTTTTTTTCTTCTTTTTGCTTTTCTTTATTTTCTGTTTTCTTTTCGTCCATATAATCCACTCCTTACTATTTCATTATTTAGCTTGATTATATATTAATTATTTTATTTTTGCAACATTTTTCTACATTAAGTTTAATATTTTTTAGCAAGATAGCAAACTGCCCTTAAAAGGTATCCTAAATCAAACATAGAGCGCTTGATTGGAATGAAAAATAGAAATTGTTAGGAAATAAAATGAGTAAGATTCAAATAAAATAAATAGTTAATATAGATAAAACTAACACTAAGACTGCCTTACATAACAAAAAACTTCTAAAATTAGCTAAATGGCACCTCCCAAAAGGATTTGGTATCCTCCATTTAGCTAATTAAAGAAGTTTTAATGTTATTTCAGTTGCAATCGTGTTATTTTTATCTATATTAACTATTTATTTTACTTTGAAAAAGGCGTATTTTCTTTCCTTACAATTTCTTTTTGAATGTAATGAACAAGCTCTATGTTTGATTTAGGATACCTTTTAAGGGCAGTTTGCCATTTTACTAAATAGTATTAACTCCATGCTGAAGCTTGACTCATAAAGAAAACAAATGCAAAAACAAGAGCACCTACATAAATTAAAACAGTAATAACCATACCAATACGAATAGACACATTTAAAACATATGAAATCCATTTAATAATTTGCATATTTATGTTTGCCATACCTTTTTCATAGCTATTATTTTTTGCCTGTACTAATTCTGTACTAGATATTTGATATAATTCTGACAATTTATATAACATATCTAAATTCGGATATTCTAACCCTATCTCCCATTTTTTAATATCTTTTTCTGTTATACTATGCACATTTAATTTTTCTACTACTTCTAATCTAGTCCATCCATTTTTTTGTCTTAATTCAACTAATAATTCTTCAATCCCTTTTCCAATTTCTTTCTTACTTTTTTTATTTCCCATTTTATTTTCCTTTTTTGTTTTATTATATTTCTTATTTATTTTTTTATCAATACTTTTCTAAATAAAAATCAATAATTAATATCTTTAACATTAAATATTAATTATTGATTTTATTCTCATTTTTATAAACTTTGATTTATCCCTGTAGCCACTATTTCAGTCATATTCTCAATTAAATCATCAATTTCTTTAGGTGTAACAATCAAATTATAATCTTTTGGTAATAACACTTCTTTTATCTCTTGATAATTATCCTCTTCTTTCAATTGATTTAGATAATCATTCGATTTTGCTTCATCTTGTAATTTTTGAATAAATAAATCTAAACAATCATTTACTAATACTGCTGTTTCCACAACTGTTGGAATTCCAATTGCCACTACTGGAATGCCTAACGTATTTTTACTAATTTCACTTCTTGTATTTCCAACACCTGCTCCTGGAACAATACCAGTATCTGATAATTGTACTGTACTACTAATTCTTTCAATACTTCTTGAGGCCAAGGCATCTATTACAATTACTAATTTAGGATTTATGTTATCTACAATTCCTTTTAATATCTCTACTGTTTCTATTCCTGTTGTTCCTAAAACACCAGGTGATATTGCACTTACCATTCTAGTTCCTTCTTCTACATATTGTGGTAAATAATTTATAATATGTCTTGTCACTTCTATTTCATTAATAACTTTTGGTCCTAAACTGTCTGGTGTTACATATATATTTCCTAGCCCTACTACTAATACCTCTCCTTGTTTATCAATGTGTATGTCTATTACGCTTTTCAACTCATTTGATAAAGTTTCTGCAGCTTTTTGTATCTCATCTTCTTGTGCTATTTTTAAATTTTTAACATCAATTGTTATATAATTTCCCATTGGTTTTCCTATAGCTTTTTCACCATTTTCATTAGTTATTTTTACTCTTTCAACTTTTATATTTTCGTTTATATCTTCCTTTGTGCTTTCGATTCCATCTATCTCGTTTTCTAAATGATTTGCTTTTTGATATATGTCTCTTCTTTCTGACGCTAAGTCTGTTCTAAAGTTAATACTATTCATAATAAAAACCTCCATTTTTTTATTATTGTTATAAAAAATAGAGGTTTTTATTCAAATTTTTTTAAAAAAGCGAGTAATAATTATATTAACCTTTGTTACAAAATTATAATTCTTTTATTTGTCAAAATCTTCTTCTATTTCTTTTAAAATATGTCCTGAATAATTACTTGTATGAAGCAAATTTTCACTTTGGTCTTGCAAAAATTCTGCTGTTTTATATTTTTCTATATTATTAATTAACTTCTGAGAAATAAGATTTTCATCGCTTATTACTCCCTGATTAAATAATTTATTCAATTCTTGCAATGTTGTTTCTTTTTCTGGATCAGGACAATGAATTACGTCTAAATGACTTAATCTATATCTTTTATTTTGTCCATCAAATCTTTTAACTTTCTTTATTTTTCTTCCTTGTTCTTCTGCTATTAATATTTGATTTGCTTTTTTATCATTAAATTCATTTGCTATTGTTACAAGCCCCACTTTATAAGCTAAATCTTTTCTTATTTCTAATTTTGTTTGGTACACTTTATCCATTAGTTCTTGGTACCCTTCTCCTTTTGAAGCAACAATCATTGCAATTGCCCTATTTCCATATAATATTTTTTCTGCATCTATAAAAGCTTGATACGAATCTCTAAAACTTTCTTTTTTATAGTGCTCTTCATATAAATCCTTCTGAACTTTTTCCCAATCATTTACCGCAAAATACAGTTCTCTATCAAATCCCTTTGAATTTATATGTTCTCTTATCTCTTTTAGGTATTTTATACCATCTGGCTTTATTAAAAAATAACTATAATGTCTACTGTCTTCTTTATTCATCGAATTCTCCTAATCTTTACTTTTCTATATACTTTTTCAAAAACTTTCCTGTATAGCTTCTTTCATTTTTACAAATTTGTTCTGGAGTACCTACTGCAACAACTTCTCCACCAAAGTCTCCACCTTCTGGTCCTAAATCAATAATATGGTCACATGTTTTAATTAAATCTAAATTATGTTCAATAACGATAATTGTATTTCCTGTGTCTACTAATCTTTGCAAAATGTCTACCAATTTATGAACATCTGCAATATGAAGTCCTGTTGTTGGCTCATCTAAAATATATAATGTTTTTCCTGTCGCTCTTTTTGATAATTCTGTTGCTAATTTTACTCTTTGTGCTTCTCCTCCAGATAATGTTGTAGATGGTTGTCCTAACTTAATATAACCGAAGTCCTACATCATATAAAGTTTGCATTTTATGTTTGATTTTTGGTATCTTATCAAAAAATTCTAAAGCTTCTTCTACTGTCATATCTAAAACATCTGCTATACTTTTTCCTTTATATTTTACTTCTAGTGTTTCCCTATTATATCTCTTTCCTTTACATACTTCACAAGGTACATAAATATCTGGTAAAAAGTGCATTTCTATTTTATGAACACCATCACCATTACAGCTTTCACATCTACCTCCTGCCACATTAAAACTAAATCTTCCTTTTTGATATCCTCGTAATTTTGCCTCTTCTGTGCTGGCAAAAATATCTCTAATTAAGTCAAATACTCCTGTATATGTTGCTGGGTTAGAACGTGGTGTTCTTCCGATTGGTGATTGGTCTATATTAATAATTTTGTCAATATTTTTCAAGCCTTTTACACTTTTGCATTTACCTGGTTTTTCGTTTGAACTATTTAATTCTTTTGCTATTGTTTTATATAAGACTTCATTTACTAATGTTGATTTTCCGAGAACCTGATACTCCTGTAACACAGTTAAATACTCCTAATGGGAATTTTACACTAATATTTTTTAGGTTGTTTTCTGTTGCACCTTGAACTTCTATTACTTTAGATTTTAGTGCTTTCCTTCTTGTTTTTGGAACTGCTATTTTCTTTCTTCCACTTAGGTATTGTCCCGTAATAGAATCTTCGACTTGTTTTATTTCTTCTGCTGTTCCGCTGAGCCATAACTCTTCCTCCATGTACTCCAGCTCCTGGTCCGATGTCTATAATTTGGTCTGCTGCATACATGGTATCTTCGTCATGCTCTACAACAAGAAGTGTATTTCCTAAATCTCTTAATTTTTTTAAGGTTGCTAGTAATTTGTCATTATCTCTTTGATGTAATCCTATACTTGGCTCATCTAAAATATATATTACTCCTGTTAACCCTGAACCAATTTGTGTAGCAAGACGTATTCTTTGTGCTTCCCCTCCTGATAAAGTTCCTGCTCCTCTTGATAAGGTTAAATAGTCTAATCCTACATCAATTAAAAATTGTAACCTTTGATCTATTTCTTTTAAAATTAATTCTGAAATCATTTTTTGTGTTTTATTTAATTCTAAATTGTTTAGATATTCCTTAATATTTCGAATTGACATTTCTGTTAATTCGTTAATATTTTTATCTCCTACTTTAATTGACAAAATTTCTGGTTTTAACCACGCTCCATGACATGCATAGCATTCTCAATTTGTCATATACATTTCATAGAAATCTCTCATTCCTTGTGACTTTGTTTCATTATGACGTCTATCTAATGTTGGTAATACTCCTTCAAAGGCAGAAGTAAATTTTCTAATTCCTGCATATGAACTATATTCAAAATCAATTTCTTCTTCACCTGTTCCATATAAGATTTTTTCCATAAACCAACGTGGTAAGTCTTTAATTTTTTTATTTTTTATTTCTATTCCATAATGTTTTCCTATACTTTCAAAGTACATCTTCGCCATTGTGTCACCCTTTTTCATAGTGCTAGAACCAAAGGCCTTTATTCCGTCATATAATGTTTTATTTTTATCTGGAACAATTAAATCTTCATCCATTTTCATTAAATAGCCAATTCCTGTACATGTTGGACATGCTCCAAATGGATTATTAAAAGAAAACATTCTTGGTGTTAACTCTGGAAAGCTAAATCCACAATCAGGACAAGCATAGTTACAACTATATAATACTGGTTTATCTCCAATAACATCAATTAATACTAAATTATCTGCATGCTTTAAGGCTATTTCTACAGATTCTGTTAATCGACTTATAATATCTGGTCTTATTACTAATCTATCAACTACTATTTCAATATCATGTTTCTTTTTCCTATCTAGTTCTATATCATCGGAAAGTTCATAGTTTTCTCCATCAATTCTGACTCTTACAAATCCTTCTTTTTGGTAACCTTCCAATTGCCTAGTATATTCTCCTTTACGACCTCTTACTACTGGTGCTAATACTTGTATTTTTGTACCTTCTGGTAAGTTCATTATGTTATCAATAATTTGGTCAATACTTTGCTTTTCTATCTTTTTTCCACAATTTGGACAATACGGTACACCAATACGAGCATACAATAAACGTATATAGTCATATATTTCTGTAACTGTTCCTACTGTTGAACGTGGATTTTTTGAAGTTGTTTTTTGGTCAATTGAAATTGCTGGTGATAATCCTTCTATACTTTCTGCATCTGGTTTTTCCATTAATCCTAAGAATTGTCTTGCATATGATGACAAGCTTTCTACATATCTTCTTTGTCCTTCTGCATATAATGTGTCAAATGCTAAAGATGATTTTCCAGAACCTGAAAGTCCAGTAATTACAACTAATTTATCTCTTGGTATTTCTAAATTTATATTTTTTAAATTATGTTCTTTTGCACCTTTTATAACTATTTTATCATTCATATTTGCCTCCCTTTTGAGATAGGTTACAAAAAAGAGCAGTTTTCTTTTTGATTCCTACTCAAAAAATTACTGCCCTTATTATACTATATTTCATTTATAAAAACAAGAGTTTGGTATTAAAATATCCCAACAATTTCTCCATTTTCGTCAATATCAATACTTTCTGCTGCCGGTATTTTTGGAAGTCCTGGCATTGTCATAATTTTTCCTGCTAATACTACAACAAAACCTGCACCTGTTTTCAATTCTACATCTCTAACATGTATTTTATAATCATTTTTACATTCTAAATTTTTAGCATCGTCTGAAAAAGAATATTGTGTTTTAGCAATGCATACTGGTAAATTCCCATAACCTAAATCTTCAATTTTTTTAATCTCTTCTAAAGCTTTATCTGTATATTCTACATCACTTGCTCCATAAATTTTAGTTGCCACTTTTAAAATCTTTTCTTTTATAGAGTCTTTATCTTCATACATCATTTGAAAATTCTGTGGTTCTTCTACTAATTTTACTAGTTTGTTTGCAATGTCTATTGCACCTTCTCCACCTTTTGCCCATCCTTCTACTAGGCTTACTTGTACACCTTTTTTTGCTAATTTGTCTTGAACTAGTTTTATTTCTTCTTCTGTGTCTGTCAAATATTTATTAAGTGCCACTATTACATTTAATCCAAATTTGTTTTTTAGATTATTTACATGTTTATACACATTTTCAATTCCATTTTCAATTCCTTCTAAGTTTTCTTCTTGAATTTTATCTTTTTCTATTCCACCGTGGTATTTTATTGCCTTAATTGTTGCCACTAATACCACAGCATCTGGTTTTATTTCTGCTTTTCTACATTTAATATCTAAAAATTTTTCAGCTCCTAAATCTGCTCCAAACCCTGCTTCTGTTACAACATAATCTGATAACTTTAACGCCATTTTCGTTGCTATAATACTATTACATCCATGAGCAATATTTGCAAATGGTCCTCCATGCACGATAGCTGGTGTTTGTTCTAAAGTTTGTACTAGATTTGGCTTAATTGCATCTTTTAAAAGAACTGTCATTGCTCCTTGAGCATTTAATTGTTTACTATAAATTGGTTGTCCTTCTTTGTTATAACCTACCAAAATATTTCCTAGTTTTTGTTTTAAATCTTCTATATCTTTTGCTAAACATAGAATTGCCATAATTTCAGAAGCAACTGTAATATCAAATTTGTCATGTCTTGGAACAATCTTTTTCTCCCCAGATAAACCAGTTTCTACTGCTCTTAGTTGCCTATCATTTAAGTCCACACATCTTTTCCAAACTACTTTATCAAAATTCAATTCATTTCCAAAATAGATATGATTATCAATTAAACTAGCTAATAAGTTATTTGCTGCAGTTATAGCATGAATATCACCAGTAAAATGAAGATTAATATCTTCCATTGGTGCTATTTGTACTTTTCCTCCTCCTGTTGCTCCTCCTTTAATTCCAAAAACTGGCCCTAATGATGGCTCTCTTAATGCTAACATAGACTTTTTGCCAATTTTTTGTAAACCATCAGCAATAGCAATAGATATAGTTGTTTTTCCTTCTCCTAAAGGTGTAGGACTTATGGCAGTTACTAAAATTAGCTTTCCGTTTTGCTTATCTTTCAACTTTTTATAAACTTCATTTGAAATTTTTGCTTTATATTTTCCATATAATTCTATGTCATCTTCTTCTAAATTTAATTTTTTTGCTATGTTTCCTATTTTTTCTATTTTTGTATTTCTAGCAATTTCAATATCTGTCATTTTAGTTCCTCCCTTTATTTAAATATTTAAGCCATTAATCCTACTATGATTCCGATTAGTGCTCCCACAAATACTTGTACTGGAGTATGTCCTAAAACTTCTACCAATCTTTCTGATACTTGTACACCTGTTAAACCTGGAGTTTCTACTAATTTATTTAATAAAGCTGCTTGTTTACCTGCTGCTCTTCTTACTCCGCAAGCATCATACATAACAACAAAAGCAACAACTAATGCTAAAGCAAATATTGGAGTATCAACTCCTTGATACTTTCCAATTAAAGTAGTTAAACCAACCACTACTGCTGAATGTGAACTTGGCATTCCTCCTGCTCCCATAAGCCTTTTAAAATTAAATTTTTTTGTTGTTACTAAGTCATATATTAGTTTAAATAATTGAATTCCAAACCACAGAAAAAATGGTATATAAATATACTTATTTTGTATAAATCCTATAAAATCGTTCATTTTTGCTTCTCCCCTTTATTTTTCTTTAATCTTCTGTTTCAAAATTTTCTTCTTTCATTTCTCCGTCTTTATTAATTAATATCGTAATTTTCTTTTCTGCTTCTTCTAAAATTTTATTGCATTCTTTAGAAATTTTTATTCCTTCTTCAAATTTAGCAACAGAATCGTCTAAATTCAAATCTCCTTTTTCTAATTCTCCTACTATTTTTTCTAAATCTTCCATTTGCTCTTCAAAACTTTTACTCATATTAAAAACACTCCTCTTCGATGTTTTTTGATGTTTTTTGATGTTTTTTGGGACGGAGTAAAAAAACATCTTCTCTATATTTATTATTATTCTTTTGTTTTGATTTTTTTGAAAAGATGTTTTTTTACTCCGTCCCAAAAAACATCAAAAAACATCAAAAACATCATTTAATTTCTGCTTGTTTTCTACCATCAACAAATCGTATTTCTACACAATCTCCTGTTTCTAGTTCATCTTTACTTTTTATAATCTTTCCGTTTTTCTCTGTTATTGAATATCCTCTATACAAAGTTTTCAATGGACTTAATGCATCCAGTTTTGCTACTTGTTTTATATATTTTGTTTTTACTTTTTCTTGTTTTGTCTTTATAAGTCCTTCTAATTGTTTGATATATGTATCTATTTTTAGATAATTATCATTTACTTTTCTTAGTGGTTCTCTAAATACTGAACTTGCCATACATTTTTCGTAACGTAATTTCATTAATTCTACTTTTTTTATTAATGAGCTTCTTAGTCTATCTTGGTAAGTATTTATTTTCCTTTTTACTTCATAAATATCTGGCACCGCTAATTCTGCTGCTGCAGATGGTGTTGGAGCTCTTAAATCTGCCACAAAATCAGCTATCGTAAAGTCTGTTTCATGTCCGACTGCTGATATAATTGGTATTTCTGAGTTATAAATACTATGTGCAACAATTTCTTCATTAAATGGCCATAGGTCCTCTAGTGATCCTCCTCCACGTGCCAAAATTAGTACATCTGCTAACTTGTTTCTATTCATGTATTCAATTCCATATGCTATCTTTTCTGCTGCTCCCTCTCCTTGTACAGGAACTGGCAATAACCTAATATAAACATTTGGATTTCTTCTTGTCGATACATTAATAATATCTCTTATAACAGACCCTGTTTGTGATGTTAATACACCTATTACTTTTGGCATTTGTGGAATCTTCATTTTGTGTTCTTCATCAAAAAGTCCCTGCTTTTCTAATTTTTCTTTTAATTCTTGATATTTTGTATACAAATCTCCCAGTCCATCTTCTTCCATTGCCCTTACATAAATTTGATATACACCATCTCTTTCAAACACAGAAACTCCACCCAAAATCATAACTTTCATACCATCTTTTGGCATGAAAGTTAATTTAGTTGCATATGACTTAAACATAATGCATTTAATTAAAGATTTTTCATCCTTTAGCGTAAAGTACATATGACCTGTATAATGATTTTTAAAATTAGATATTTCGCCTTTAATTAATATGTTATTTAAATATTCATCATCTGCTATTTTATCTTTAATATATCGATTTAAATCAGAAACTGTGATTGCTAAATTTGCATATTTCATATTTTACTTTTTCCTTTTCTATTCTTTTACAATACTTGCTAATATTCCATTGACAAAATTTTTAGAAGTATCTTCTCCGTATTTTTTAGCTAATTCCACTGCTTCATTAATAACTACTTTAAATGGTATTTCTTTATATTTTATTTCGTAAATAGCAAGTTTCAAAATTGCTAAATCAATTTTAGAAATTCTTTCGATTTTCCAATCTGATTTTAGATTTTTTTCGATTTTTTCTAAAATTTTTTCTTTGTTTTTTTCAATTCCTAAAACTGCATCTTTTATATATTCAATAGCATTTTTATCTACTATTCCATTACTTTCAATATAAAGATCTATTTGTTCTTCTATGTCATCTCTTTTTTGTATTTCTAAACTATAAATCAATTTAAATGCTTGTTCCCTGATTTTTGTTCTGTTCATCTTATTCCCCTTCTATTGTTTTACATTTTGTCAATAAAATTTTTTAATCTTGTTTTTACAAATTCTTTATTTTGTTGTACATAATTTCCTATAAATGCTCCTAAAAATAATACAACAATTGCTAGAATCAAATCATGTAATCTTGTAATTAGTATTAAAATTGCTATAATAACTCCAATAATAGCACCTTTATATTGATTCCAAAAGTCTTTAAATCCGTTCATTCTATCACGTTCCTTTCTTCACAAATTCGTAAAATCGGCTATGCTTGTTCTTGTTTTGGTGCAACTTTTTTTACAGTAATATTTACTTCTTTTACTTCTAAATCTGTTGCTGTTTTTATCTTTTCTTTTATTTTTGTTTGAAGATTTGCTGATAAATCTTTTATAATTGCCTCTGAGCTTATTACTAAATTTATATATACTTTTACATTATTTTCCCTATCTAATTCTACTCTAGTTGTTACTTCTTCTGCACTTTGGAAGTTTAATGCTACTGAATTTACTAAATTTTCAATAGTTTCTTTAGAAATCATAAGTTTTCCACTTTCATTCTCTAGTAAAACTCCTTGTTTTTCCTTCATATTTTCTTTTGATGATGAATCAAAGAAAATACATTTAATAGAAAGCAATATAAATATAACATTTAATCCAAGTAATAATTTACTTGATGTATCTCCTACTATAATTCTATAAAGCATTTCTCCAACTAATCCCATATCTAGCCATCCAAATATTAACAAACATAATACAATTGATATTACTAACATAATTGTAGAATATATAATTAATGTGGTTTTTTCTAAAAATTTCATTTCATTCTTTCTCCTTTTCTTTCTATTATTTTTTTTTATTATTCTTCACTATTTTCAGTTGATGTCTCTTCTTTTGCTGTGTCTGTATCAACACCTTGAACATGTACATTTACTTCTTCAACATTTAATCCAGTCATACTTTCTACTGCTTTTTTTACTCTGTTTTGAATTTCAAATGCAACATCTGGTATTCTTGAACCATACTCTACTATAATATTAACATCTATTTTGGTGTCATTTCCTTCTACTTCTACTTTAATTCCTTTAGCTAAATTTTTCTTTCCACTAAGTACTTCTGAAATTCCTCCAGCAAATCTTCCTGCCATTCCAGCAACTCCTGGTACCTCTGATACTGCTACTCCTGCAATAACTGCAACTACATCATCTGATATTTTTATCCCATCGTTCTCTGTTTTTATTTCATTGTCTAACTCCACGATTTCTTCGTTTTCTTTATTTTCTTCATTCATTTTAAATTCCTCCTTTTATACATCTTTATAAAAAAAGATATACTTATAATTCTTTATCAGTATATCAATTTTTTCCTTTTTTTACAACTATTTTCATTAAATTTTAAGGATTTCTTTGAGTTCTGAACGATTCGCGGTTTATCTAATAAAAAGAATGGGCAAATTATATACATATTATAAAAATGACTTTATTATGAGAGATAGTTATTCAAGAAATTATATCTCAAAATCCTTTTTTATTATTTTTTTATATGCTTGAATTTGTAATTTATAACTTTAATTGATTGAGCAAAAATGAAAAAAATTAACAAAAATATGATGTGCTTTTATTAATTGCACATCATATTTTTGTTGTTTATAATTTTTAATTTATTGAAAAAACTCCATTTGATACCTCTTGAAGCATAACTTCTGGATTCAAACAAACAATTGGTCGAAATCCCCATAGATCCCCTGAGTAGTGAGTTGTATATTCAAAACTTATCGAATCAGGGGCTCCATATTTACCTATACACATTAAACTTCCTGTTCCTCCTTCGCCACTAGATGCTGTCCACATACCATAGGCCTTGCTTGTGTCTGTCTTCACATAAATATTATTATATCCATCTTCTAATTGCTCTATTTTAACATCATACTCCGTATCTGTATTCCATTTTATTTTATATCCATTTGTTGCTCCTATATATTCTATATATTTATTTGGATGTGTATCTTTATATGATTCACAATACATTTCTATTGTTGGACCTGCTATTGCATATTCTGCTTTTTCTCCTGCATAATCTTTCCAAATATCTATATCTAACATATATGCTATGGCTTTTGCACTTTCTTGATTACTTGTTGCATTTGAACCATATTCTAAAAACTTACTTAACCAAATTTTTACCTTTTCATTTATAGAACTAATCCCAGTATAATCATTAGTTACTCCTGTAAAATTATAACTATAATCATGCCATTTTAGCATTTGATGTCCTTGTTTCGTTGTTGGCACATAATCATAATGCAAATAATCATCTGCTATTAGATATATATTATTTCCATCTGAATAAAAAATTCTCCACTTATTTACTCCTTCACTAGCGCACTCGTATCCTTGTACTTCTGCTCCATAATAAGTAGTGGCATTTTCTTTCACTGCTGCCGCATCTGCTGGTGCTACAATTAATACATCGTAACCATCAACATTTACTGTTGCTGGTAATTTGCTAATTTTGTTTTCACTAGATAACTTTTGACCTTTATAAGTTAATTCTTGCACATTTAACAAATTTTCATTTAACTTTTCCATATCAATTGTGCCATCTTCTCCATAACTTCCTAGCACTTCTACTTTTACTTTTTCTTCGGCACTAGCTTTTGTCATTTCTTCTTTAGCAACAGTTGCTTGAGTTAAAATTCCATTTTGACCTGTTAATGTTGCAATCGATACACCTGCTAAGATTAATAGTACAATAATAGTAATAACTAATGCAATTAGTGTTATTCCTTTTTGTTTTCTCTTCATTCTTTTTCCCCCTCTTCCTTTGTTTTTTTCATGAAGTTTCGTACTCTACGAAAAAACAAAAAACCTCTATCTCCTTTTTTTCAACTATTACACTTGTTTTCTTTTTTTAATATAATCATCATACTTTTAAATTATTTTTTATAATTTTATTGTTTTTAACTATTGATATTTCTATACTTTATTGTTATAATTTCAATGTAAGAATTTTCGTAGAGTACGAAACTCTATGAAAAATTTTGTATTAAATTATATATTGAATTTTATGTCAAAAAAATCCCTTTTTTAAAAAGAGATTTTTTTATAATTCTATTTTAATATTGGTCCTTCTCAACACCCTTCTTATTCAAATACCTCATACTCATTTATTTTATTCCCTCTTAAAAAGTCTCCTATAGGCATTCTTCTAGCATTTTCTCCTTGAATTTCTAAAACTTTTATTATTCCATCTTTTGCCTTAACAAATAATCCATCTCTTTCATCTGATAATATTACTGTTCCATTTTTTAAACTTTCTATTTCTTCTGCCGCAATTTCATTTTCTGTTGCAATTGCAACTTTCCAAAATTTAATTTTCTTTCCATTTAAGAAGGTATAAGCTCCCATGATTGGGTTTAATCCTCTTACTAAATTTTTTATCTCTTGTGCTGTCTTATTATCCCAATCAATTTTTGCCATTTCTTTATTTAACATTGGAGCCATAGTAAAGTTTTCACCTTGTTTTTCTCTTGGCGCAGTTCCTTGTTCTATTTTTTGTAGAGTTTCTACTAAAAGTTCTCCACCCATTTTTGAAAGTTTATCCCATAATTCTCCTGTCGTTTCGTCTTCTCCTATTTCAATTTCTTTCTTCAAAATCATATCTCCAGTATCCATTCCTACATCCATATACATAGTAGTAACTCCAGTTTTATTGTCTCCATTTAGTACCGCCCATTGGATTGGTGCTGCCCCTCTATATTTAGGAAGTAATGACCCATGTACATTAATACATCCCAATCTAGGTATCTCTAAAACTTCCTTTGGCAATATTTTTCCATAAGCTACTACACAAATAATATCTGGTTTTAATTTTTTTAACTCTTCTATAAATTCCTCATTTTTCTTTACCTTTAAAGGTTGGTAGATTGGTAATTCTTTTTCTTCTGCAAATTCCTTAACAGGAGACTTCATCATTTTCATCCCTCTACCTTTTGGTCTATCTGGATTAGTTACAACTGCTAAAATCTCATATTTAGCTTTATAAACTGCCTCTAAACTTTCCTTTGCAAAATCTGGCGTCCCCATAAAAACTATTCTCATCTTTTTCCTCCTATTTTCTAATCAAAAATCACTATAAAGATGTGTCCCAAAATGGACAAAAATGTCCAAAAGGAAACGTCCCCAATTGGACATTATTCTTTTTCTGGTTCTACATATTCTAATGTACCAGGTATGATTTTATCAACAAATACTTCTCCTTCTAAATGGTCAAGTTCATGGCATATTGCTTGTGCTAGCAGTTCTTTTGCTTTTACTCTCATTCTTTTTCCTTCTCTGTTTGTATATTCTGCTATTACTTCGGCTGGTCTTATTACTTTAGCAAATTGATTCGGAAAGCTTAAGCATCCTTCGTCTACTTCTTGTTCTCCTTTTGTTTTTATAATTACTGGATTTATCATGACAATTGGTCCATTGTCATCATATAAGTCAATTGTAACTATTCTTTTTAATACTCCAACTTGTACTGCTGCAAGACCTACACCATTATATTTATGCATTGTTTCTATCATATCATCAATTAAAGTTTGTATTTTTTCATCAATTACTTCCACTTCTCTTGATTTCTTTTTTAATATTTCGTCCCCTTCATATCTTAAGTTTCTAATTGCCATGGTTTATTTCTCCTTTCTTATGTCATATTATTAGGATTTACATCAATTGATATTCTAGTTGATTTTAAATCTTTTTTGTAAACTTCTTGTAAGCAATTATTTAAAGTCTCATTTGCTTGCTCTGTCATATTTCCTTTTATAATGATTCTATAACGTATTCTATTTTGAATTTTATCTATTGGTGCTGGCATTGGTGCAAATACTTTGAATTCTGCTCCCAAGTTTTTATTTAAATATTCATAAACAAATTTACTTGTTTGTTTTAGTTCTTCTATATTTAAACTATTAAATCCAATTAATATTATATCGCAAAATGGCGGATATTTCAACTGTTCTCTTAAGGCAATTTCTGTTTCATAAAACATTTCATAGTTTTGTTTTTTTGCACATTGTATACTAAAATTTTCAGGATTGTAGCTTTGTATTACTACTTTTCCTGGTAACTTTTCTCTACCTGCTCGACC
>CALYAH010000035.1 GCA_944393455.1 uncultured Clostridia bacterium | reverse complement strand
TATAAATAACAACAGCTGTTATAACGGCCCCTATTACTACAATTATACATATCATCGTTATTATTATTTTATTCATAAATCCATTACCTCCATTAATACCTTTGATATTATTGTTTACAATTTTGTTAAATTTATACAATTTATTAAGAACTCGCCATTTTTATCTATTGTTATTGTAATCTCTCCATTTTCATCTGTTCTATAAATAGTTACATTGTGCTTTCTTAAATTTTCTATTGTTTTTTCTGATGGATGCTTAAATAAATTATTTTTTCCTACGCCAATTAGAGCTGCTTTTGGATTGACCCACTTTAAAAATTTCTCTGTTGTTGATGTTTTAGATCCATGATGTGCTACTTTTAAAATATTAGCATTTAGTAATCTTTCTTTTCCTTCATAAACTTTTAATATTTTCTCTTCTGCTTTTTCTTCAATATCTCCTGTAAATAATATCGAAAAATTTCCATAATGCATCTTCATTACAATTGCATTATTATTTATCACATTTTCTTTAATTTGCTCTTTTTCTGGCCATAAAATATCAAAATAAACATTCTTTTCAATGTTCACTCTATCCCCTTTTTTTATAATGTTGACTTTTATTCTTTTTTCTTTTATCAATTCTAAAAATTTTTGATAATTTTCAGTATTTTCTTCTTGTTTTGGAATAATAACTGTTTCAACTTTTAATTCCTCCAAAATAGTTAATATCCCAGCAACATGGTCTTGATCGAAATGACTAATAAATATATAATCTAATTTTGTATATCCTCTATCTAAAACGTAAGGCAACAAAGTATTTTTTCCAACATCATATTCTTTAGAAGCACTTCCCCCACCATCAATTAAAATAGTTTGCTTTCTTGGAGTTACAATAAAAGTACAGTCCCCTTGTCCTACATCTACAAAATGAATGTTTAATTTTTTAGGAGTAATAGAAATAAATATTATTATAAAAACTAGTATAAATATAATTTTTTTATATTTTCCCCTATTCATGAAAACTTTGTATCTAATTAAAGCAATTAAATTCCTTGCTCTCATTTGCGTCCTATTCAGTTCTTTTGAATGATAAAGAGTATAAAGTAAATTAAAAAGAAAAATAAGAATAAAGTATAAAATGATATCATAAATTTTCGGTGTCGCCACATATATTTTAGAAAAAGGAATTTTACTAAAATTAGAGATAACAATTAAGCTTTTAATCAAAATTTCTAAAATAACTCTTAAAATTTGCGTAATTGGAAATAAAAAAATTGAAAAAAATATCGCTATAGCTCCTAGCATAATAATTGGCCCAATAATTATACTTACTAATAAATTAGTTATAAAAAAATAGATTCCCAGTAAATTAAAATGATAAATCATTACTGGTAAAATTGTTAATTGTGCTGAAATAGTAACTGCTAGTACTTCTTTTACTTTATTAATAAACTTCATTATTTTTTTATTATATTGATATTTCCATTTTTTATTTTTAGTTTTTATATCTTTTAACAATTTTAAAATATTTTTGTGAAACACAATAATTCCAATTGTTCCTAAATATGAAAATTGTAATCCTACATTCATAATTAAAAATGGATTATAAAAAAGAATTAATAATAATGATATAGCAATTGAATTCCAAATATCATTTTTTCGATGTAAAATTTCGGCACCTACTAATAAAATGCCCATAACACTTGCTCTTACAATAGAAGGAGAAAAGCCAGTAATAAATGTATATAATATTAAGAATATAATTATAATAAATTTAGTTTTTCTTTTTCCCAAGTGTGATTCAAACAACATTTTTATTCCCATAATAACATATGTAACATGCATACCTGAAACAGCTAAAATGTGAGAAATACTACTAATTCTAAAATTTTCTTGTACTTCATCTGCAATTTCTCTAGTATCTCCTAATAAAAGTCCCTTTAATATTGCCGCATCTTCTTTTTTCATAAAAGAATCAATTTTTTGTTTAATATTAAAAGCTATTTCATTGGTAATTCTAAAAAATAGATTTGTTTGATTGCTTGCAATTACTTCTATTTCTTCTACTTTAATACTTCCATAAATTTTTAAAGTTTTTAGATACTGTTTATAATTAAATCCACCATAATTTCTTTGTTTTGTTGCCTCTATAAATTCACCACTAAATCTTATTTTATCTCCGTATTTTAAATCTTTTATTAACTTTTTATCAATTTTCAAATACAAATATGTATCCTCATACTTAATTTTATATACATTGTTATATTCTTTTTCTTGCTTATTACTTAATACAATTGCTTCTCCTATTATCTTCTCTTCGTTTGTATATTTATTATCATATTTCTGATTTTGATAGATTACAATTGAATTTGAAATAATTGAAAAAATACAAAAACATAAAACTACCTTTCTATTTAAAATCAACTTAATATAACGAAAATATCTTTTCATGCTTAATAATTTAAATGTTTTATTGGTATTTTTTCTATTTTTAATCTTTAAAATAATTAAATATACTGCAGTAATAAGAAGATACAAAAAGGCTATACTCCATTTAAAGTATAGCCCCATTATAATACCTATAATATATCCTATAACTGCAACTAAAATTGGTCTTTTTATTTTAATCTTCCTTTCTTAATTGCATATTTGTTATAAAACTCTTCTTGCTCCAACATAGTTGTTATTGTAATATCCTGAATTTATTGTATCTGTTGTTACACCTCTTGACGCATTAGCAGCATGAACGATTTTTCCTCCACCAATATAAATTCCAACATGATTGATTCCAGATGCTGATGGTCCAAACATAATTAAATCACCTAGTTGTAAGTCACTTCTACTTACAGCTGTTCCATTTTTATATTGTGCTGCTGCTGTTCTACTTAAACTAACTCCATATTGTTTATAAATATAATATGTAAATCCTGAACAATCAAAACTATTTGGTCCTGTTGCACCATATACATATTTAGAACCAATATAGCTTTTAGCAGTTTCTACTACTTTTGCTCCTTGACCTGATGATGAAGTTGTTGCTTGAGTATTAGTTTGTTCTTGTGTTT
The DNA here is from genome assembly GCA_944393455.1 of uncultured Clostridia bacterium. GTDB lineage: Bacteria > Bacillota > Clostridia > TANB77 > CAG-508 > CAG-269. The sequence goes on along the minus strand of CALYAH010000035.1, from coordinate 1,394 downwards.
GTTCAGCCTGCTTTCTCGGTGTTTCTAAACTTCTCGATGTTTCCTGTTTTTTATCTGATAGAAGTGCCGAAGATATATATCCTTCTTTATCTTCAACTTTTACTTTACTCCACCCATTTTCTTCTGCATATACATCTACTGACGTATTTAATGATAATTTAACTACAACTTCTGAGTCTGTATTTGCTTCTTTTCTTACATTAACAGTTTCAGCATTTACAAATAAAGTTTTTAATACTGTTTCCGCTACTTGTTGGTTTTCTGTAGTCTCTTCTTTATTTTCTTCTTGTTGTGTTTCTTGATTTTCTTCTACATCTTTTAATTTTTCTTTTCTTATCCAACCTTTAGTTGTTTCTGTCTCAACACACACCCAGTCATTAATAGTTTCTGTAACAATAACTTCTTCATCTTTTTTTACTTCTATAATATCTGTTGCATTAATAGCTGGAACAATTTTTAATTTTGTATCCTCTGTAACTTTTTTTGTTGCTCCATCTCTTTTAGTTGATGAATTGTTGTCTTGTTGCTCTTCATTATTCTCTTCTGGTGTTGTATTAGTTTCTGACTCTGTTTGTGTAGCTTGTGTATTTTCTTCCACACTTGTATTTGTAGGTTCTTCTTGACTTTGCTCTACTGTAATTAAATCTTGTCTTAAATATCCTGTAATTCCCATTGCTTTGACTTTATACCAGTCGCCTGATTGTTCTATTACTTCCACTTCTTGATTAAGAGAAAGTTGTTCTAAAATTTTGCTATTACTATCTGCTGTTTCCCTTAGATTTGCTGTTTCCACATTAACTTTTGCAGTATTTGCAGCAAAGCTACTATTAATAAAAAACAAAACTGCTATTCCTAAAATTGCCACTGTTACAATGCTTTTTATACTTTTTTTACTTTTCATTTTCATATTACTCCTTAAATAATAATATATTACATCCTTTTTTAACGTCACTAGTATATACATAAAAAAAATTTTTGTCAAGCATTTATTTTTTATAAGTTTGGTTTTTTTGAGCATGCTTTAAGGAAAATCCCCCAAAGCATGCTCAAAAAAATACATTATCTTAAACATCAACCAAATAAAACAGTTTTTTCCACAAATTCACTTGAATCTATTGACAAATGTGCTTTTTTATAATAAAATAATTGAGCAATTATGTGATAATATGATTTAAATCTAAAACTTCTCCCCGGTGGTTTTAAATTTAAACTTCATATATAAATAAAAATTTAAAATAATAGGAGGGTATATATTACCATGAATAATACTACATATAGTGCAAAAAAAGGCGAAGTTGAAAGTAAATGGTATATAATTGATGCAGCAAATAAGCCACTTGGTAGAGTTGCAACAGAAGCTGCTAAATTATTAAGAGGAAAACACAAACCAACAT
>CALYAH010000034.1 GCA_944393455.1 uncultured Clostridia bacterium | reverse complement strand
TTATTCAAAGTAATGGCGAAAACCTCGATAATTACTAAATAAAAAAGAAGCAACACTTCTTTATCTTATAAACAAAAAAGTGATGAATTAAAAAAACACCACTTCTTTATCAACAACTTAACCAAACTGCCTTAAAGCAGTTTGGTTATTTTTCATTAATCATCCATGAATTCATAATCAATAGCGGTAACCTTAATCATCTCTGGTCCATTTTCAAATAAATTTAAATGTTCCTTAGAAGTTGGATAAGCATTCAAATCATCATGATTTTTAAAATCAATAATTTGGATAACATCTCCAAAATCAGGACCATTTCCATCTAATTCTACTTTTGTAATATTAGTACCAACTTGACTATTTAAAATTAAATTACAATTAGATCCTACATCATTTAACAGTTCAATTAAATTACCTATTTCTTTTTTATCCTTTAATGTAAATATTGAAATATGTCTAAGCATTATTTTCTCCTTTCCTATGCAATATGCATTCCACCATCAATAAATATTTTCTGACCAGTTGTATGAGTTGAATAATCAGAACATAACCATAATACAGCATTAGATACTTCATTAGGTGTTGCAAATTTTTTCATTGGAATTACATGTTCCATTAAAATTTCTTCTTGTTTTGGGTCAGAAGAAAGAGTATTTTTAGTAAGTTCTGTACCACTAGTAGGCCCAGAACATATTGCATTCACCCTAATCCCAAACTTAGCATTTTCAATAGCTGCCATTTCTGTTAAAGCCAAAACACCCGCTTTAGCCGGACCATAAGCAGCAAAACCTGGAGCCATTTTGTAGCCACCGATTGAAGCAGTATTAACAATTGCGCCATAACCGCGTTCTTGGATTTGTAAAAGTTCATATTTCAAACAAAGAAAGACACCTTTCATATCAACATCAACAACTAAATCCCATGTCTTTTCTGAAATTTCTGTTAATGATTCATAAGGCATACGCACTCCGTCAGGACCAATTCCTGCATTATTGAACGCACAATCAATTCGACCATATTTTCCAACAATATAATCAATAGCATCTTTTACCTGATCACTTTTAGAAACATCACAATTTAGATATTCTGCGCCATTTCCAATTTCTTCAATTGCTTTTTTTGCTATTTCTTGACAATCAACTGTTAAAGCAATTACTGTAGCTCCTCTTTTAGCAAATTCTATTGCTGTTGTTTTTCCAATACCACTAGTTCCTCCAGTAATAACAACAATCTTATCGTTAAAATTCATTAATTTTTTCCTCCTTTAAAAGCAATACATTGACAACCAATTACTAATAATACTGTTATAACCAAAAATATAAAAACGTATAAAGAACCTATTTTTGTTCCAGCTACTAAATTATTTCCCTGTTGTAAAAAAGATAAAATAGCTGCACATATTGATGTCCCAATTCCACCAGACAACTGCATTAATGTTTGAATAGTAGCATTTCCATCAGCTTGTAACTTTTTAGATAGTTGTGACAAAGCTACAGTCATCGTATTTCCTACAACTAGTCCAATTCCTAAACTATAAATGAAATATAAAAACATACACATTTGATAAGTCAATTGTCTAAATAGAATCACAAAAAATAAAGTTGCTACAAAACTACAAAAAACTCCTAACATAATCGGTATTTTAGCCATAAATTTATCTAACATTATGCCACCAAAAGGTGAAATAACAGCACCAATAGCTAAACCAAGCATTGGATCCATATTAAATTTTTTAGCTGATGTATATCCAATGACAACTGGCATGAATGTAAACAATGCATCTGCAATGTCATAAAGCAGAGTATAAATGCCACTTTGATCACTCATCCAATTAAAAAAAAACAAATAAAGCTAAAAATCCTTTTATCATCCCCGCACCAGTCATAACAGCTAATGAAGGCATAAAAATTCCAGTAATCATATCGAAAAATTTATCTTTAAATGATTTATTATCATCTTTTTTTGAATTTATATCCCCACTAATTTTAGCCACACTACAAACATCTTCATAGACATCATGAACATGATTGCCAATTACAACTTGATACTGCCCAGCACTCTTAATTACTGTAACGACTCTTTCCATATTTTTTAATACATCATCATTTGCAAGCTTTTCATCATTTAAAACAAAGCGCAAACGTGTAACACAATGTGATAAAGAATTAATATTCTCTTTACCTCCAACATTTTTAATAATGTCTTTTGCTAATGGTAAATATTTACCCATACACTCTCCTCCTTTAACTTGTATATATAGTAGCAAGCTAAAATAGCGGTTTCATTATAGTTTACGTTACACAAAATATCTTGAAAAAATAAAAAAAATGTGCTATAAAGCACATCACTTATACAAATATTGATATCGCCCAATAATAATATCAATTAAATATCTTAACAATAAACGACGATCCTTCATTTCAGTATTATTTGTTCCTACAATTAGACAGTTATTAAAACCACTCAACAGCTGATTTTCAATTTTATCGGTAGATATAATCCACTTATTTGTTGAATACTTTTTCAGACGTCGAGATAATCTTTGATCTGACAAACCTCTTCCTTCGACACTTATAACAATTAGTAAAGAGTCATCCTTTAACACATAATTTTTTATCAATTTTTCATCCATGACTATTACTTCTTTATCCAAAAAATCACTTTCGTATTGTAAATATTGTGCCAATAACTTAGAATATGCAATTCCATAAATAAAAATTTGTTTAGCACTAGCAATATCTTTTATCAACTGTTCTATTTTATATTTATCTATTAGCGCCAAATTAGTCTCAATTGCCTTAAATGATTGATTTAAGTGATCTAAATAATCTTTTTCAAGATTTTCTCTTTGCGTTTTTATCACAAGTTTCTTGGCCTTTATTTCTCTAGCACAATCATCCTTAAAAGCAATAAAATTATCATATCCTAAAGTTTTACAGAATTTAGAAACTTTAGCTTTTGATACATAGCAAGACTTAGCTAGCTCATCTATTGTCATATCACTTATGGACGCTAAATTCTTTTTTAAATATTTTGCAATTTGATGATCAATATCATCATGGCTAGTGTAATATAAACATTCGTTTAATTTATTCATTAGCATCTTATATCACCACATCACTTTTCTTTTTATTTCAGCTTATATAGCTATTTTTTTACATACTAAACTTTTAAAAAACGCAAAGTTAATGCCTTGCGTTTTTATTATGGTAATGGTTTATCACTAGCTAAATATAAATCATACCATTGTTGTCTAGTTAGTTTAACATTTATAGCCTCTACACTTTCTTTTAAATGAACTGGTGAAGTTGTTCCAACAATAGGCTGCATATTAGCTGGATGACGTAATATCCAGGCAATAGCAATAGCCGTTTTACTAACATGGTATTCATTAGCTAATTTTTCTAACTCCTGATTT
>CALYAH010000033.1 GCA_944393455.1 uncultured Clostridia bacterium | reverse complement strand
GTTATAATATCATCAATAATACATGTGATACTAATTACTACAATTCCTAAGAACATTCCTAGTAATTTCATTCCATAATTTTCACTACCAAATAAGTTAATGGTATTTTCCATACTCATTACTATTAATAAATAAACAACAGATACTAGAAATCCTAAAATAACAGCAGGACCACCAAACTTAGGCATTGCTTTTTTATGCATTCTTCTTTCATCTTTTGGCACATCAACTGCTCCAACTTTATGTGCTATTCTTATCGTGTAAGGTGTTGCCATAAAAGTAACAATAAATGCCAGTAAGAATTCTATTGCTACATCTCCCCACATAGATTTTGCCTCCTATTTCATGTTTTCGTTCTCTATTTCCTCTATTATTTTCAATCTTTCCTCGTGTCTTCCACCTTCAAATTCAGTTGCAATCCACATTCTTAATATGCAAATTGCTTCATTTGTAGTAACATCGTCAGCTCCAATTGCTAACACATTACTATTATTGTGCAATCTTGCATATTTAGCTGTATATTCATTATGACAAAGTGCACATCTAATTCCTTTAAATTTATTTGCTACCATGCTCATTCCAATTCCTGAACGGCAAATTAGAATTCCTTTTTCACATTCTTTAGTTTGAACTGCAGTTGCTACTTCTTTTGCAATATTAGGATAATCTACTCTTTCTTCATTTATACATCCTAAATCTTTATATTCTATTTCTTTTTCATCTAAATATTTTTTTATTTCTTCTTTTAATCTATATCCTCCATGGTCACTTCCAATTGCTATCATATGTATTCCTCCTTTTCTTTCATCAATATAACATAAGTTTTGCCATTTTACAATAATTTTATTTAAAAAAGTAGTAATTGACACAATTCGACATTTCGTTATATTATATCAATAGAAATAAATTTTATGGAGGTAAAACTTATGTTAAAAGAATTTAAAGAGTTTGCTATGAAGGGAAACATCATGGATTTGGCTATTGGTGTAGTAATTGGTGGTGCCTTTCAAAAAGTTGTTAATTCTTTGGTACAAGATTTAATTATGCCATGTATTTCTATTCTTACTGGTAAAGTTGATTTTTCTAACATGGTTCTTACTATTGGTAATGTCTCTATTAAATATGGAAACTTTATTACTACTATTGTTAATTTTTTAATTATTGCCTTTTCAATCTTTTTAATTGTTCGTTATCTTAATAAATTGAACAAATTAAAAGATTTAGGTAATGATTTAGCTTCTAAAATAGATAAAAAAGGTAAACTAAAAAAACATAAGAAAAAGAAAGCTACAGAAGAAGTTGTAGAACCTTCTACTAAAATTTGTCCTTATTGCTTAAGTGAGATTCCTTATAAGGCTACTAAATGCTCTCACTGCACTTCTGAACTAACTAATGAAACAATTAGTCAAACAACTACAGAATAACTATATTTTTTTATTTTTTTCAATAGAATTTGCTAATACTCTTGCAAATACCTGAAAAATATGGTAAAATGTTATACGTTATATAATGTATTAAGACTAAGAGGAGGTGCTATTAGAATGCCAAATATTAAATCAGCTAAAAAAAGAGTTAAAGTAATTGAGAAAAAAACTTTAAGAAATAATATGATTAAATCTGGATATAAATCAGCTGTTAAAAAATTCGAAGAAGCTGTTGAAGCTGGAAAAATTGATGAAGCTAAAGTATTACTTGCAGAAGCTACTAAAAAAATTGACCAAGCATGCAGTAAAGGTGTTATTGTTAAAAACACAGCAGCTAGAAAAAAATCTAGTTTATCAAAAAAATTAAACGCAGCTATGGCTTAAGACTAAATAAAGATTATGCATAGTTTTTATTTAAAATGTTTTAGGATATTCTATTATACAGAATATCCTTTTTATATTGTATAAATTCCTCTGCTAAGTATTTCCATTGAGTTTCTTTTATCTACATGCTAAGATAATAATATAACTATTATTTAATCAGAGGTGTATTATGTTTAAAAAAATTTATGATAATTATAAAAATTTTGAAAAAATCACTCATAAAATATTAAAAGTTGGTTTGGAATTTTGTTTGTTTTTATGTGTATTATCTGTTTCTATTTTACTTACTTATAACTTATTTATCCATTCTCCCTTAATTTATTACATAGGAATTAACTTATTTAGGCTTAGTTTAATTTTCGGAATTGAATTTATTATTTGTAGCTTTATTACAGATGGCATAAAAAAACAATTAATATAATAGTACATAACTTTTGTTTGTTATAAAAGTGTTACAAAAAATAAATAGGATATTCTTTTATAATAAGAATATCCTATTGAATAAACTCTACTATATAAATATGAAAGATGCAAAAAAACTCCGTCCCCAAAAACATCTCTAAAAATATCTTTATTTTTTTAATTCCTCTAAAAACATTTTATTTAACATTTGAGGGTTCGCTTTTCCTTTTGTTTGCTTCATAGCTTGTCCCACTAAAAATCCTAATGCTCTATCTTTTCCAGCTTTATAATCTGCTATTGATTGTGGATTTTCTTCCAATATTTTCAAAACAATTTCTTTAATTTCTCCTTCATCTGAAATTTGAATCCAACCTTTTTCTTTAATAATTTCTTCTGGATCTCTTGGATTTTCAAATAGTTCTTCTAATACTTTTTTTCCGATACTTGAACTAATAGTTCCTTTGTCAATTAAGATTACTAATTTTCCTAATTGATTGCTATCAAATGGAATTTCTATTGGTTCTGTTTCAGTTTCATTTAAAATTCTGGAAATATCAGATATAATCCAATTATTAACTGCTTTTGGATTATTACATACTTCAATTGCTCCTTCAAATAAATCTGATAAGTATTTAGAAGATGTAATTATATTAGCATCTTTTTCAGATAATTTATATTCTTCTAAATATCTTTGTTTTCTGCTTTCTGGAAGTTCAGGAAGTGTTTTTTTAATGTTTTCTATATACTCTTCTGAAAGTTTAATAGCTACTAAATCTGGATCTGGGAAATAACGATAATCCTGTGCGTCTTCTTTATCTCTCATAGAAAAAGTCTTTCCAGATACTTCATCCCATCTTAATGTTTCTTGTTCAATTTTTCCACCATTTTCAATTACATCAATTTGTCTATCTATTTCGTATTCAATTGCTCTTGTAATACTTCTAAAAGAATTCATATTTTTCATCTCAGTACGTGTTCCAAGCTTTGAATCACCTTTTTTTCTAACAGAAACATTTACATCTGCTCTAAAAGAACCTTCTTGCATCTTACAGTCTGAAACTTCAATATATTCTAAAACTGATTTTAATTTCTTTAAATATAACTCAACTTCTTCTGTTGACCTTAAATCTGGCTCTGATACAATTTCTATCAAAGGAACTCCCGCTCTGTTTAAGTCTACTAAACTTCCCCCTCCAAATTCATCATGATTTAATTTCCCAGCATCTTCTTCTATATGAATTCTTGTAATTCCAATTGTCTTTTTTCCTTCACTTGTTTCAATTTCAATTTTTCCGTGTTCACAAAGTGGTTTATCATATTGAGATATTTGGTAAGATTTTGGTAAATCTGGATAAAAATAATTTTTTCTATCATTTTTACTATCTCTTGAAATATCACATCCAGTAGCCAAACCTGCTTTTACTGCATATTCTACTACCTTTTCATTTAAAACTGGTAATGTTCCTGGCATAGCCATACAAATTGGACAAGTTTGTGTATTAGGTGATGCTCCAAAGTTTGTTGGACATGCACAAAATATTGTTGTTTTAGTTGAAAGTTCTGCATGAACTTCTAATCCCATAACTGCTTCATAGTCTTCTCTTAGCATTAATTAATACCTCCTTCGAAAGTTGGTTTATGATTTTCTCTAAATTTAATTTTTTGTTCAAATGTATATGCTGCATTTAAAATTGTTTCTTCACAGAATTTATTTCCGATTAATTGCATACCAATTGGCATACCTTGGCTGTCTACGCCACATGGTATTGAGATTCCTGGAAGTCCTGCAATATTAACTGATACAGTACAGATATCAGTTAAATACATCTCTAATGGATTATTAGTTTTTGAACCAATATCAAATGCTACTGTTGGTGAAGTTGGTGTTAAAATCACATCATATTTTTCAAATGCCTCTTCAAATTGTTCCATAACTAATGTACGAACTTGTTGTGCTTTTTTATAGTAGGCATCATAATATCCTGATGATAATACATATGTTCCCAAAATAATTCTTCTTTTTACTTCTGCACCAAAACCTTCACTTCTTGATTTTTTATACAGCTCTCTTAAATTTTTATATTCTTTTGCTCTATACCCATAACGTATACCATCAAATCTTCCCAAATTTGAACTTGCTTCTGCGCAAGCAATAATATAATAAGTAGCTAATGAATATTCAGCTATATCTAATGAAAATTCTTCTATTTCTGCACCTAACTCTTTATAAGTTTCCATTGCTTGCTCTAAAGCCTCTTTTACTTCTTTGTTGATTCCTTCTCCAAAAAATTCTTTTGGTACTCCTATTTTTAATCCTTTTACATCATTTTTTAAACATTTTGTATAGTCTACTTTTTCTCTATCAATTGAAGTTGTGTCTTTTTCGTCATGTCCAGCTATTAAATTTAATAACATAGCACTATCATAAACATCCTTTGTAATTGGTCCTATTTGGTCTAATGATGATGCAAATGCTACTAATCCATATCTTGATATAAGTCCATAAGTTGGTTTTAATCCAACAACACCACAAAAACTGGCTGGTTGCCTAATAGACCCTCCTGTATCTGAACCTAATGCCCATGGCACCATACCAGCCGCAACAGCCGCTGCTGATCCACCAGAAGACCCTCCTGGTACTTTGTTTAAATTCCATGGATTCCTTGTCTTTTTAAAATAAGAATATTCGGTTGAACCTCCCATTGCAAATTCATCCATATTTAGTTTTCCCAAATCTATAATATTTTCATTATTTAGATTCTCTATAACTGTTGCATCATAAGGAGCTACAAAGTTTTCTAACATTCTAGAACTACAAGTTGTTTTAACTCCTTTTGTACACATATTATCTTTAATTCCTATTGGAATTCCTGCAAATTCTCCACTAATTTCTCCACTATTTACTTTTTCCTCTATCTCTTTTGCTTGATTAGTTGCTTCGTCTGTTAAAGTTGTAACAAAGGCTTGTACATCTTTTTCTTTCTCATTTATCCTATCTGTATAAGCTTTTACTATATCTGTTATTTTCAATTCTTTATTTTTTAGCTTTTCTTGCAATTCATGGACAGTTAATTCTGTTATATTCATTCATCTTCCTCCTCTACCTTGAGATTATAACTCTACTTTTAATAGCTATATTTACAATTACTAGCTAATTTTTTATTTTTTAAAGAACTTTTGGTATTTTAAACATATTTTGCTCTTTTTCCTCTGCATTTTGCAATAGAGCCTCTATATCTTCAAATCTTTTCACTTCATCTTTTCTAAATTTATTTTTTGCTTCTTTTTCCCCTATTGTTACATCTAATCCTTCCACTTTTGCATTATTTACAATATTAGCAAAATTTAATATTTCTTGTAAGTTTGTTAAATATTTTTCAACTTCATTTTCTTCTAAATTTAAACTAGCTAAGTTTGCTATGTGCAAAATCTCTTCTCTACTTACTTGCATCCCTTCATCTCCTTCATTCAATTTGCTTTTTATTATATACTTTTTTGACCAAAAAAACAAGCCCTAATAGGCTTGTTTTCTCAATTTATAGCTTTGTTTTAGAAACTATTTTAATTCAACAACAGCTCCAACTTCAGCAAATTT
>CALYAH010000032.1 GCA_944393455.1 uncultured Clostridia bacterium | reverse complement strand
AAAAAAGAAACAAGCTTAAAAGATATTATTAGCCAAGTAGGAAGAACAGGAGTTATAACTCCAATGGCAATTTTAGAACCTGTAAAAGTGGCTGGTTCTACAATATCTAAAACAACACTTCATAATGAAGATTTTATAAAACAAAAAGAATTAAAAATTGGAGATACAGTAGTTATACAAAAAGCAGGAGATGTAATTCCCGAAATTGTAGAAGTAAAAAAGGACAAAAGAACAGGTAAAGAAATTGAATTTGAGATGCCAAAAGTATGTCCTGTATGTGGAGCAGAAGCAATAAGAGTTGATGGAGAAGCAGCAATTAGGTGTACAGGAATTGAATGTCCAGCGAAACTATTTAGAAATTTGGTACATTTTGTATCAAGAGAAGCAATGAATATTGATGGGCTTGGTGAAAATATTATTGGACAACTATTAGATAGAAAATTAATAGAAAATATTGCAGATATTTATACCTTGAAATTTGAAGATATTGCATCTTTGAAAAAGAATGGTAAAAAGTTTGCTCAAAATTTAGTAGATAGTATTAACAAAAGTAAAAAAAATGATTTATATAGATTAATTACAGCTTTAGGTATTCGCCACGTTGGAACAAAAGCATCTAAAATTTTGGCTAGAAAATATAAAACAATAGACAACTTAATGAAAGCAACATCTGAAGAATTAAGTATGATAAATGATATAGGACCAATTGTAGCAAATAGTATTAGAGAATTTTTTATGCAAGAGCAAACTATAGATTTAATTCAAAAATTAAAACAGGCAGGTGTTAATACAAGTAGTTTGGAAGAAGAAAGCAATGATAATAGATTTGAAGGAAAGATATTTGTATTAACAGGTAGTTTAGAAAAATATACAAGAGGAGAAGCTGCTAATATTATAGAAAAATTTGGAGGAAAAACATCAAGTTCAGTATCAAAAAAGACAGATTATGTAATAGCCGGAGAAGAAGCAGGAAGTAAGCTAACTAAAGCACAAAATTTAGGAGTAACAATTTTATCAGAAGAAGAATTTGAAAAAATGATTAAGTAAAAAATATAAAACATAGGAGGAAAAATGGAAGATTATACTTTTGAAAAAATGTGGATGGATCTAAGAGATGGATATCAAATTTATTACACTTATGTGGGAAATCGATATGTATTATTCAAAACAGCTGAAAACTGTTATACGCAAAAATTATTATCTAATGATAAGAAAAATCCACAACCTAGAATGTTGATGCTGACTTTAAAAAGGGTAAAAGAAATGTTTCCACATATGGAAGATATTGAGTATAAAATAGGATTACAAGAACAAGAATAGAAGGGAATTTGGACAATGGATAAAAACCAAGTTAAGAAAAAAAGAAGATTTGCGAACTCTATAAAAGATAGAGAAGAAGTACTAGAAGTTAAACAAAAAATGATTAATGTAGAAAGTGAAGAGTTTAAAGGAGATATTTATTTAAATAAATTTATAAATATAAAAAATAAGTGGATTATAGAAAATGATAGATGTATTTTAAACAATAACTACAAATGGTTACAATTTTATGATTATAGTTGTAAAAATTGCTTAACAGCAATGTATAATGATAATAATGAAATTGTAGAGTGGTATTTTGACATATCAAAAGAAATTGGAAAAGAAAATGATATGCCATATGAAGATGATATGTATTTGGACGTAGTACTACTTCCAAATGGAAAAATTACTTTGTTAGATGAAGATGAACTAGAAGATGCGTTAAATCAGGAAAAAATAACAAAGCAAGAATTTGAAGAAGCTTATCAAGAAGCCAATAGATTGATGGAGCAAATAAAAGATAAGGCAGATAAATTAAAAGAATTTACAGACAAATATTTAGCAATAATGCTTCAAAAAATTGAAAATTAATTGTAAAATGAAAGGTAAATATGTTATAATTCAACTGAAAAAATAAAAAAGGAGAAACAAAATGGCAACAATTATCGATGGAAAAGCTTTAGCAAAAAAGACAAGAGCAAATTTGAAAATAGAATGTGACAAATTAAAAGCAAATGGAATTACACCAAAACTTGCAGTTATCATGGTTGGAGACAATCCAGCTTCTAAGGTATATGTAAGAAATAAAAGTAGGGCATGTAATGAAGTGGGAATTGAATATCAAGAATATCTTTTAGGGGAAGATTCAACACAGGAAGAATTATTAGAATTGATAAGAAAATTAAATAAAGATGAACAAGTAAATGGGATTTTATTACAAAGTCCATTACCAGTACACTTAGATATTAATGAAGCATTTAAGACAATAACATATTCAAAAGATGTTGATGGATTTACTCCATCTAGTGTAGGAAAACTTTGTATAGGTGAAGATACATTTATATCTTGCACACCATATGGAGTTATAAAAATGTTTGAAGAATACAATATTGATTTGAATGGTAAAGATGTAGTAATCTTAGGCAGAAGTAACATTGTAGGCAAACCATTAATTCAATGTTGTTTACAAAAAAATGCAACTGTTACAGTGTGTCATTCTAAAACAAAAAATTTAAAAGAACACACAAAAAGAGCTGATGTTATAATTGCAGCGATTGGACAAGCAAAATTTGTAACAGCTGACATGGTAAAGGACGGAGCAGTTATAATAGATGTAGGAATTAACAGAGGAGAAAATGGAAAATTAACAGGAGATGTTGATTTTGAAAATGTAGAGAAAAAAGCAAGTTATATTACGCCAGTTCCAGGAGGAGTTGGACCTATGACAATAGCTATGCTTATGAATAATGTAATTAAGGCAACAGAAGAACAAATAAAAGAAAAAACAACACTTTAAAATATAAATAAATATAAAATGGGGCATTCTTATTAAAGATGCCCTTTTTTTGTTATTAGGAGGAAGTAGAAATGAATAACTTAGAAAGTAAAAAATATTGGATTTGGTTATCACTTATCAAAAATTTAGGAAGCAGGAGAAAGCAAAAATTATTAGAGATATATAAAACACCAGAAAGAATATATAAATTAACACAAGAAGAATTGTTATGTATTTCAGGAATAGGGAAGGTTTTAGTGGAAAATATTTTAGATGAAAACATAAGAAGAAATGTAGATAAACACATAAAATATATGCAAAAAAATAATATAGATATTATTTCGATTCAAGATAAGGAATATCCACAAATTTTAAAAGAAATTTATGATCCGCCCATAAGTTTATACATAAAAGGGAATAAAAATATTTTAAATAATAATGCCATTGCAGTCGTTGGATGTAGAGAGGTTTCTGATTATGGAAGAAAAGCTGCAAAATATTTTTCTTATAATTTGGCAAGACATAATACTAATATTATAAGTGGATTAGCAAAAGGTGTGGATAGTTATGCACATGTAGGATGCGTATGTGCAAATACTGTGGATAATTATCCACAAATAGGAAGTTATCCACATGTGGAAAACAATGATAATTGTGGAAAAACAGTTGCAGTTGTGGGAAATGGATTAGATATTATATATCCTGTAGAAAATAGATATTTGCTAGAAAAGATATTAGAAAGTGGAGGTGCTGTTGTTTCAGAATATCCTTTAGGAACAAAACCAGAAAAAATGAATTTCCCAGCGAGAAATAGAATTATTAGTGGAATGAGTAAAGGAATTATAGTGATAGAAGCCAAAGAAAAAAGCGGAACTTTAATAACAGTGGATTTTGCATTAGAACAAGGAAGAGATGTTTATGTAGTACCAGGTAACATTAATTCCATTAATTCTGTTGGAACAAATAGATTAATTAAACAAGGAGCTAAGTTAGTAACAAGCTATGAGGAAATTGAAACTTAAAAAAATTTGAAAAATATATTGACATTTGTAAAAAAATAAGTTATACTTTTACTTGTGCTGAACGTGGATGCACATGCTCCCTTAGCTCAGTTGGTCAGAGCAACCGGCTCATAACCGGTGGGTCCAAGGTTCGAATCCTTGAGGGAGCACCATTCTAATTTAATATTTGGGTAGGTGGCCGAGTGGCTAAAGGCGGCAGACTGTGGTCTTTGGTTTATCAAAAACCTAAACTTGCAGCTCATACAAGTAATTGTATGATGAACACCGGGCTAATTCGGGGAAACCTTAACAGTAAGGCTGATGGCAATCCCGAGCTAGGAAAGAGATTTCCGAGTGTAGAGACTTTATACCTGGTATCTTGAAAGAGATAAAGAGAAAGTCCAGACTACAAACAAGGAATTGGTAGTGAAAACTATAGTAGTAAGAAATCTGTTCTCATTTGAGTACGAAGGTTCGAATCCTTCCCTGCCCACCAAAAAGTTGAAATTTTAACTAATTTCAGCTTTTTTTATTTTTATTCAAAATTATTTGTAAGTATTGATATTACTTATCCTTGGACATTTTCGTTATTCAAACTATATTAAAAATTATTTGCTATTTTTTATTGTTTTTTTGTTTCTGCACAAAATC
>CALYAH010000031.1 GCA_944393455.1 uncultured Clostridia bacterium | reverse complement strand
AAATTCATCAGATGAGTATGAATCAATAGTGAATTCTTATACAAATTATAAAAAAGAATATGTTTCTGAAGGATATTTTGTATATAATATCAATCTTACAGATGGATTTACATTAAAGGGAACAATTACACATGATAAAACAAAGCGTACATATTCTTATTATAATACATCAAGATTATTAAGAGGATTATATATAGATGATAATTTATATACTATTTCAGAAGATTATATTAAAGTAAATAGCTTAGATGATTTACAAGAAATTAGTCAATTAGAAATAAAGGAGGATTAGTAAATATGGAAGAGAATAGAAAAAAAATGGCAGCAGGAGTTAGTTCACTAGTATTGGGAATTATATCAATTTTGTCAGGATTGTTTTATTATATTAGCTTACCAACAGGAATATTAGCAATTGTTTTAGGAGCGAAAAGCACTAAAAAGACAGGAAGTAGACTTGGAAAATCTGGGCTAATTACAGGAATTATTGGAGTTAGCATATGTACATTTATATATATAAGTATGGTTATCATTTTGTGGTTAGCAAATAATAATTAAATGAACAAAGAAAAATAATTTTATAAATATTGTTTTTTATGATTTAATTGGATACAGACATAAAGAAAACCTACTGTTTAATAAATTGTATTAAATAAGTGGAGAGTTAAGTGTAAGCAGTTATGAAAAAGGCTAACAAAGACTAATATAGTAAAATAGTATATTACAGCCTTTTTTAGACACTCTCAAGTACAGTTACAAATAACATTAAAGTCCGGATACAATAAATAAAAGGCTTGAAACTACTAGATTTCAAGCCTTTTAACAATATTTTTACATTGGTCGAGGTGACAGGGATCGAACCTGCGACCTCATGGTCCCAAACCACGCGCGCTACCAACTGCGCTACACCTCGATTTATAATATTTTATTAGACGCTTATATATAATACCACATTTTTTTTAACTTTGCAAGATTTTTTTATAGATTTTTTAATAATTTTTTGAACCGTGTTAATGTTTGCGTATTCAAAATTCTATTACAACAAAAATTTTTCTATTAAGCTATTTTTTATTTGTAAATAAAAGATAGCAAGTAATTAATTACTTGCTATTAATCTTTCTATTTTTTAATCATCAATTGGAATATATCTTTTTTCTGGTAATTCTCTCTTTTCTTCTTTCTTTGGAATTTCTAATTGTAAAGTTCCATTTCTGAAAGATGCCTTTATATCTCCCTCTTTAACTGCTTCGCCTACATAGAAACTTCTTGAACATTCTCCAACATATCTTTCTTTTCTTACAAATTTACCTTCTTCTTTTTCTTCATTTTGAGAATCTGTTTTAGCATGAATTGTCAAGTATCCTTCTTCTATTGAAATTTTAATGTTTTCTTTTTTATAGCCTGGTAAATCAATGTCAATCAAATATTTATCCTTCTTTTCTTTAATATCTGTTTTCATTAATTTACTCTCCTCGTTTGTAAAAAACGGATCTCTAAAAATCTCGTCCAATAATCCAAATCCATTTCTTCTAGGTATCATCATCATATAAATCTACTTCCTTTCATTTTTATGTGTTGACACCATTTCAGGTAAGCACATATTTAATTTTTAAAAGATATCTTTTACTTTTTACATTATAATTATAACATTGTTTTTAGCAAAGTCAATAGGAGAGTGCTAAAATTCACACAACTTTCACATTTTCTATTATAAATAGGAATATAAGTATTTTTTTAATTATTTCTCTTTTTTCTATTGAATATTTTTAAAAACCAATGTATAATGATTAGGTATGCAGCTGTAGCTTAGTTGGATAGAGTGTTCGGCTACGAACCGGAAGGTCGGGGGTTCGAATCCCTCCAGCTGCACCATAAAAGACTTTGTAATTTATACAAAGTCTTTTATATTATAAATCTATTTTTTTATATACATCATTAGAAAATTCCATTATTTCAGGATTATCTTCTAAAATTTTCTCAACTATATTTTGTCTCATATTAAATGGAATCACATATCCCCCTAATGATTTAGCTTTTTCTTGTAAAACAGGAATCTCTTCATTTATATAAATTTTTGATTTTCCTTTTCCATTTTTTGCTTCTTGTACCAAATGAGAAACCGCTGCATTTCCATCTAATGCAACTACAACAGAACTTCTTCTTTCAAAAATTTCATAATTAAAACTTTTATAAATTCCTAATCCTTCTCTTTCTGTAGAAATACGTACCCCATTTAGTTCTTTTTGCAATAAATTTTCTTTTACTTTTTCTGACACTAATTTAGGTATAATAGCATCAATTTCAAATTCTTTGTTTATTTCCTTTGAAATATCTATAATTGCCTTTTCATAACCTTCCATCTTATGACCAATAACAAAATATGCTTTTTTAGTATCCACTTTTTGCATTAATTTTTTTAACATCTCTTTTCCTTCTTCTGTCAATTCTGTCTTTCTACCCTTAGAATTAAAACTTCCTCCTGCTATAATTATTGGTACTTTGTTTTCAGGCAATTTTTTTATTTTTTCTTTTAAAACTTTTTCAGATTCTAAATTTGTATTTAGTCTCATATCTGTTTTTATTTTACTACTTTCTTGTCTATTCTTTTCTTCTAATTCTAAAACCGCTTCTCTTATACTTCTTCCTTTTAAAAAAGTTTCAAATTCTGCACTTTTACGTTCAAAGTATTTTCTACTATTTTCTATAACTTTATCTTCTACTGCTCTCATTTTCAGAAAGTCTTCATCTTTTAATCCTAATAAGTTTTGTAGTGCTAGTTGTTCGTCAATTGTATCACTTCCATAAAAGCCACATCCATCGGTCCCTTGTACACATCTAATTCCACTATTAATATATTGTTTTAAAGGGTGATTATCTAATGCATTTAAGTTGTTTAATCTTACATTTGATGTTAATTGGAATTCTAATATAGCTTTTGACTTTATTAAGTCTTTTATTAATCTTTTTCCTTCTTCTGAATCTAGATTTGGTGTATACAAACCATGTCCAATTCTTACTTTTGGTATTGTAGCATTTTCTGGAGTTGATTCTATTACAATTCTAATTGCTTTTGATACATTCTCTCTTAGGCTATCACTTTCTCCAGCATGTATTCTAATTGTAAAATCTTCATCTTCTTTAGTAGCATAATTTACAAGTTCTTGAATTACTGGTTTCAATTCTGAAATATCGTTAATTTCCTCTCCAATAAAGTCGCTCCCTACTACATAAGGACTTTTTGCTACTGCCTTGATAACATCTAAATTTTCTCTTAAATAAGAACTACTTGTTTCTTGGTCTTTTATAATTGTTAATGGTATCCTTCTAATAGCTGCTAAAAATCTAATAGCAACACCTGTTTCTTTTTCTATTTTTGGCATAATCTCGTGTATTTCCTCTAGGTAATTTGTTGCTGGAGTTCCTAATTTTACAAGCTCTGTATCTGCTATCTCTGCATATTGTACTCCTTGTTTTTTATACTCCCTAGCAATCCATAATAATTTATCTTGTCTTAAATTATTATTTTCATATATACTTCCTTTTTCATGGTCTTTTAGCATTTGTTTTATATATTTTATAATATCTTTTTCTGGTATTTTCTCAATATTCTTCAATTCTATTTTTTCTGTTACTTCTATTCCTTTTGTGAATACATAACGATAAATATATACCTTTTCTAGGTTTGTAAAAACCGCTTGCCCATCTTTTAATATTGCCAAACTACTTCTTATTTTTGCAATATTGTAATCAGCATTTTCTAAATTATTTAATATAAAATCAGCAAAATTAATAAAAGTATTGTCATCTATTTTTCTAGTTAAATATTTTCCCTTTAAATTTGAGTTTTCAAACTGTTTTTCTACATCTTTTCTTTGTTCTAATATTTTTTCTTCTTGCTCTTTTGACATTCTTAAATTTAATTTTTTAATATAATAAAGTGGATATCGAATTTGACGTGCTATTCCTAAAGCAATTAAAACGTCTGGTGTTAAATTTGCACTCATATGAGTATGTAAATCTGTTCTGAATTTAGATCTTTTTAGTATGTATGACTTTACAATTGTTTTTTCAATTGGTAATTTATATTGCTTAGTTTGAGACATTAACGTTTTTGCAATAGCTGGTATTTTTGCTTTTATTTCTATTTCTCCATTTTCATAGATATTAGCAATTTTTATTCCACCTAATCTAAAAATATATACAATCTCATTATCTCCATTAATACTTGCTGGTATAATTCCTGTTATTATTTTCATATCATTTTTATCTTTAATGGTTTCTACATTACACAATTTAGCTAAGTTGGTAATTAAGTTTCCTGTATTATGATTTGGTGTTCGTAATACGTATCTTATTTCATCTTCTTTTTCTTTATATAAATTAACTATAATGTCTTTTTCTTTATCCAAAAAAAATCTATTAAATAACTTTTTCATTTCCTAATCCACCTTTTTTCATTTTATGTAATATTGTATCATATTTCTTTTTTTAAAGCAATACTTATGTCAACTTTTTAAAGATTTTATATTAATCTATACTCTCCTTTTTATATTATTTATTTAAAGTAAAATATAATATGCTTTTAACTTTTAATAAATAATTTAATTCATATGTTTTTCCCTCTATACATATATTAGTATGGGGTGTATCCATTGTTAATAAAAGTATTTAAAGTTAATCGAAAAATTATCATTCCTGTTATTATCTTAATAATACTTACCTCTTCTATCATGCTTTATTATTCTTTTGCTAACGAAAAAGAAAGCTCTACATCATCTACCAATAATTTTATAAAATGGGTTGATTTTAATGTAACTGCAGAAGCTTTAAAACTGACAGCAAAATTAGATATCGATTCTCACAATAATAATGAAGATATTAAATATAACTGGATAGAATTACTTTCTTATCTTGCTTGCAAAAATGGTGGAAATTTTAAAAATTTCAAAAAAGCAGACTTAGACTCTTTGGTAACAAAAATAGAAAATGGGGAAACAATACAAGATTTAACGCAGAATTTAAAATTCTATGACTATTATTTTGAAAGTTATTCTGCTATTCTTAGCAATTTTATTGGAAGTTATTCTATTGAATCAAGTTCTGAAGATGGATCTATAAACTTTAAAGAAAAGTATGGAATAAAAGCTTTTCTACCTATTGCAAAAAACTATTCCTTTAGTCATTATGATGATTTTGGAAATTCTAGATCATATGGTTTTAAAAGAACACATCTTGGCAATGACTTAATGGGAAGTATTGGGACTCCCATTGTTGCTGTAGAATCTGGCATAGTTGAACATCTTGGTTGGAATCAATATGGAGGATGGAGGGTCGGAATTCGTAGTTTTGATGGTAAAAGATATTATTATTATGCTCATTTAAGAAAAAACCATCCTTATAGCGAAGGATTGGAAGAAGGAATGTCTGTAAAAGCTGGAGATGTAATTGGTTACCTTGGTATGACAGGATATAGTACAGAAGAAAATGTGAATAACATTAATGTCCCTCATCTTCATTTTGGGTTACAACTGATTTTTGATGAATCTCAAGTAGATAGCCCTAATGAAATTTGGATTGATGTTTATCAAATTATTGAATTTCTGAAGGCTAATCGCTCTGAAGTTTATATGTCCAATACTGAAACAAAAGATTACTCTAGAAAATATGATTTTATTGATGATAGTTTTAATGAATAATGTTTTTTGTGCTTTTTGGGACGGAGTAAAAAAACATCAGTTAACGTTAAAATAAATAATTAAATCATTAAATAAGTAAATGATGTTTTTTTACTCCGTCCCAGAAAGCATCTTAAAACTCAGCTCTTGCCCAAAATCAATTTTATTTGCCTATTAATTTTTCCTCTTGTTATTTCCAAAGTCACTTCGTCTCCTGGTTTTTTTGAATAAATATATTGCCTTAAATCATTCATCGTATTTAGCGCATTACCATCGATACTAGTTATAATATCTCCTTCTTTTAAGTCTGTATTATCAGCTGGTCCATTTTTTGTTATTTGTGCTACATAAATTCCATTAGTAAAATTATTACTATAACTTGAATTTAAATATGGTATCACTTCTTTATCATAAGCATAAATTCCTATTGTCGCTTCTTCAAATTGCCCTGTATTTTTAAAACTTTCAATAATTGGTTTTATCACATTAATTGGCACTGCAAATCCAATTCCCTCTGCTGTTGATATTTTTACTGTATTTATTCCTATAATTTCCCCATTTGGATAAATTAACGGTCCTCC
>CALYAH010000030.1 GCA_944393455.1 uncultured Clostridia bacterium | reverse complement strand
TGCTAAAGTTATTAATGATAACTTTGGAATTAAAGATGGTCTAATGACAACTGTTCACTCAACAACAGCAACACAAAAAACAGTAGATGGAGCATCTAAAAAAGATTGGAGAGGTGGACGTGCAGCTGCTGCAAATATCATTCCATCTTCAACAGGTGCTGCAAAAGCAGTAGGAAAAGTTATTCCATCTTTAAATGGAAAATTAACAGGTATGTCATTTAGAGTACCAACAGTTGATGTTTCTGTTGTAGATTTAACATGTAACTTAGAAAAACCAACAACAATGGAAGAAATTTGCAAAGTAATGAAACATGCTGCTGAAAATGAAATGAAAGGAATTATTGAATATACAGATGAAGCAGTAGTATCTTCTGACTTTATTAATGATGCTCATACATCAATATTTGATGCAACAGCTGGTATTCAATTAACTGATACATTTGTAAAATTAGTAGCTTGGTATGACAACGAATGGGGATATTCAAACAAATTAGTTGACTTAGCTTGCTACATTGCTAGCAAATCATAGAAAAGAAAAAAGAATACTTGCAAAGTATTCTTTTTTTTTATATAATAGAAACATAAAATCCGAACAAAGGAGAAAAAAATGAAAAGAAAAGAAAATGGAATAACAATAGTTGCTTTAGCTATTACTGTAATTGTACTTTTGATTTTATCAGGGGTTTCGCTTTCTATGATTAAAGACAAAAGAGGTCCAATAAAGGAAACATATGAAACTACAGATGCAGCACAAAGGGAGAGTATATTAGAGAAAATAGAAGCAGATTTATATAGTGAAAAAGTAAAAACAGGAAAGACACCTACAGAACAAGAATTAATAAAGTTAATTGAAGAAAAGGATTATGGAACTGTATCAGAAGAAAATGGAGAACATATATTAACAACAAAGGATGGAGAATATAAAATTGCATTTTCAGAGATAATAGGTTGGAAATAATACTTAATAGTTCAAAGTAGATTAACTAAAATAAAATACAATAAAAAAGCCAAGAACACTTGAAAAGTGTTCTTTTTTGTTATAAAATAGGAATGCCTAATAAAATGAAGGAAAACTGTAAACAATAAAACAAACAAATTTAGGGAGGAATTAGAAATGAACAAAAAAACAATTAAAGATATTGATTTAAAAGGAAAAAAAATACTAGTTAGATGTGACTTTAATGTACCAATGGATGAGGAAAAAAATATAACAGATAATACAAGAATAGTAGCAGCATTACCAACTATAAAATATTTGCTAGAAAATAATTGTGCTGTTATTTTATGTTCTCATTTAGGAAGACCAAAAGGAGAATTTAAAGCAGAATTTTCATTAAAACCAGTAGCTAAAGAGTTATCAAACTTATTAAATACAGAAGTAATCATGGCAAATGATGTTATAGGAGAAGATGCAAAAACAAAAGCAAAAAATTTACAACAAGGACAAGTTATGTTATTAGAAAATGTAAGATTCCATAGAGAAGAAACAGATAATGCCCCAGAATTTTCTAAAAAATTAGCTGATATGGCAGAAGTATATGTGAATGATGCTTTTGGAGCAGCACATAGAGCTCATAGTTCAACAGCAGGAGTAGCAGCTTACTTACCAGCAGTATCTGGATTCTTAATCGAAAAAGAACTACAATTTTTAGGAAATGCTGTATCAAATCCAGAAAGACCATTTGTTGCTATTTTGGGAGGAGCAAAAGTTTCAGACAAAATAGGAGTAATTGATAGCTTATTAGAAAAAGTAGATACATTAATAATAGGTGGAGGAATGGCATATACATTCTTTAAATCACAAGGATATGGTGTAGGAGATTCTATTTGTGAATTAGACAAATTAGATTTAGCAAAAGAAGCAATGAAAAAGGCAGAAGAAAAAGGAGTTAAATTGATGCTTCCAATCGATACAAGAATTGGAAAAGAATTTAAGCCAGACACAGAAAGTAAAACTGTAGCATGGACAGAGATTCCAGATGGATGGGAAGGATTTGACATTGGAGAAAAGACAATTGAAATGTTTTGTAATGAATTAAAAAATGCAAAAACAGTTGTATGGAATGGACCACTAGGACTATTTGAATTTGACCAATTTGCAAAAGGAACTAATGCAATTGCAAAAACATTATCAGAAATAGATGCAACAACAATTATAGGTGGAGGAGACTCAGCAGCAGCTGTAAAAAAAGCAGGACTACAAGATAAAATGACACATATATCAACAGGTGGTGGAGCATCACTAGAATTTTTAGAAGGAAAAAAATTACCAGGAATAGAATGTCTACAAGATAAATAAAATGAGACAGTGGGGACAGAGCAAAATTGTCTCACAAATTTGTCGAAAAAAGGAGAAAAATAATATGAGAAGAAAAGTTATTGCAGGAAACTGGAAAATGAATATGCTTCCAAACGAAGCGATTAAGTTTATAGAGGACTTAACACCTCTTGTAAAAGATACAAAAAATGAGGTAATACTATGTGTACCATATACAGATTTATTTTATAGTTTACTTACAGCACAAAATACAAATATTAAAATTGGAGCACAAAATATGCACTTTGAAGAAAGCGGAGCATATACAGGAGAAGTATCAGGAAAAATGTTGAAATCTATCAATGTAGAATATGTAATTATAGGACATTCAGAGAGAAGACAATATTTTAATGAAACAGATGAAAGTGTAAACAAAAAAATAAAAGAAGCGTTTGAAAATGAACTAAAACCAATTGTATGTGTTGGTGAAACTTTAGAAGAAAAAGAAGCTGGAAAAACAGTAGAGATTATAACAAAGCAAACAGAACTAGCATTAGAAGGTTTAACAGACGAACAAGTGAAAAATACAATAATTGCTTATGAACCAATTTGGGCAATTGGAACAGGAAAAACAGCAACTAGCGAAGATGCTAATAACTCTATTAAAGAAATTAGAAATAAAATTGCTGAAATATATGGACAAGAAGTAGCTAAAAGCGTTATAATACAATATGGCGGAAGTGTAAAAAGTTCAAATGCCAAAGAACTATTTGAAATGTCTGATATAGATGGAGGCTTAGTTGGAGGAGCAAGTTTAAAGGCAGAAGAATTTAGTAAAATTGTAAATTTTGAATAATAATCCTTAAGATGTTTTTGATGTTTTTTGGGACGGAGTAAAAAAACATCTTAAGATAAAATGAGCAAAGGCATAAAAACAAGTGAAAGAAGATGTTTTTTTACTCCGTCCCAAAAAACATCAAAAACATCTTCAAAAAGAAAAGGATGGTATAAAATGAAAGATAAATTAACAATGCTAATGATATTGGATGGTTTTGGAGACAATCCTAATAAAGATGGAAATGCGATAAAGTTAGCAAAAACACCTAATATTAATAAACTAATGAAAAAATATGAAACAGTAGATATTAATACAAGCGGTTTAGCTGTTGGATTACCAGAAGGACAAATGGGAAATTCAGAAGTAGGACACACTAATATCGGAGCAGGAAGAATTGTATATCAAGAGTTAACAAGAATTACAAAATCAATAGAAGATGGTGATTTTTTTACAAACCCAGAATTTATAGCTGCTATTGAAAATTGTAAAAAACACAATTCTAAGCTACACATATTAGGATTAGTATCAGATGGTGGAGTTCATAGTCATATACGTCATTTATATGGATTATTAGAAATGGCAAAAAGAAGAGACTTTGAAGATGTATATGTTCATTGTTTTTTAGATGGTAGAGATACACCACCAGCATCAGCAGAAAGTTATATTATCAAATTACAAGAAAAAATGGCTGAAAAAGAAATTGGAAAAATTGCAAGTATATCAGGAAGATTCTATGCAATGGATAGAGACAAAAGATGGGAAAGAGTAAAAAAATGTTATGATGCCATTGTAAAAGGAGAAGGAAACAAAGCTGGAAGTACTGTAAAAGCAATAGAAGATTCATACCAAAAAGAAGTTTTTGATGAATTTGTAGAACCAACTTTAATTTGTAATGGAGAAGAACCAATTGCAACCATAGGAAAAAATGATTCTGTTATTTTCTTTAACTTTAGACCAGATAGAGCAAGAGAAATTACAAGAGCTTTAGTAGATCCAGAATTTGATGGATTTGAGACTAAAAAAGATTTAAATTTGTATTATGTATGTTTTACAAGTTATGATGAAACAATGCCAAATGTTCATGTTGCATTTAAAAAAGAACTATTAAAAAACACATTTGGAGAATATATTAGCAATCAGGGATATACACAATTAAGAATTGCAGAAACTGAAAAATATGCTCATGTAACATTTTTCTTTAACGGTGGAGAAGAAAAGCAATATGAAGGAGAAGATAGAATTTTAGTTCCATCTCCTAAAGTAGAAACTTATGATTTAAAACCAGAAATGAGTGCATATGAAGTAACAGAAAAAGTATTAGAAGCAATTAAGAAAGATAAATATGATGCTATAATACTAAACTATGCAAATACTGACATGGTAGGGCATACAGGAAGTTTAACAGCAGCTATCAAAGCAGTAGAAGCAGTTGACGAATGTGTAGGAAAAGTAGTAAGTTTAGTAGAAGAAAAACAAGGAAATTTACTCATAACAGCTGACCATGGAAATGCAGAGCAAATGATAGATTATAAAACAGGAGAGCCACATACAGCTCATACAACGAATCCTGTACCACTTATATTAGTAACCAGTGATAAAAAATTAAAGTTAAAATCAGGTGGAAAATTAGCAGATTTAGCACCAACAATGCTTGATTTAATGAATCTTAAAAAGCCAAAGGAAATGACAGGAATAAGTTTATTAGATAAGGAATAAAAGGATATGTTAAATCATACAAAAAAGATAAAAGGTATCTACGAAGATATACAAAAAATGATATATTATTTAATTCCAGAAAAGTGGGATAAGCTATATTTATATAGTTCTGTAATAGACAAACCAAATGGAAAACAAACAGGAGAATTATATTTCTATTATATTCCTAAAGGAATTTTAAAAAAGAAACCAGTTAATGTATATGAAATACCAAATAGATTTAATTTGGATGAAGAAGAATACCTAAAGTTGATAAAAGTAGTATATAATAAGATAAAACAATTAAGAGAAGAATTTAGAAAAACAGAGCGAAAAGAAATATGGTCTAATATAACTATTACTATACAAAATTCTAAATTTAAAGTAGAGTACAATTATGATGATTTAGAAGACAGTGATTTTACAAGTTATGAAAGACATATTATATGGAGATACAATTATCTAGGAATAAGTGAAGCTCAAGTTAATAAGAAGGATAAAGAAATCCTAAATAGATATTTAAATGGTGCAAAAACATTGCTAAGAAAAGAAACATATGAAGCTGGAATTTATATAAGGGATATTGAAAATTTAGTAGATTATAATACAGAAGAAAATGAAACAACTAAAGAAGAGGTCGAAGAAGAAAAAAAAGAAAGAAAAATTAGAAAAAATCAGATTTTGTTATCAGAAGATGAAATTAGAAAAATGAGAGATAAAAATAAGGGCGGAAATTAGACTTCTGCCCCATGTTTATGTTTTTATAGTTAGGAATAAATCCTAAAATATATAAATAAATGCGGAAGCAAACAAAGTAATTGAAAGGAGTAATTAAGATGATTTATTCAAAAGAATTAGAAGAAATGTGTGTTGTAGCAAAAGGAGTAGACCATGGACCAGCACCAATTCCAGAAGAAGGAAAATGGGTTAAAGCAAAAGAAATAAAAGATATTTCAGGCTTAACACATGGTATTGGGTGGTGTGCACCACAACAAGGAGCATGTAAATTAACATTAAATGTAAAAGATGGAGTTATTCAAGAAGCTTTAATTGAAACAATTGGATGTTCAGGAATGACACATTCAGCAGCAATGGCAGGAGAAATTTTAACAGGAAAAACAATATTAGAAGCGTTAAATACAGACTTAGTATGTGATGCTATAAATACTGCTATGAGAGAATTATTTTTACAAATTGTATATGGAAGAACACAAACAGCTTTTTCAGAAGGTGGACTTCCAGTAGGAGCAGGACTTGAAGATTTAGGAAAAGGACATACAAGCCAAGTTGGAACAATTTATTCAAGCACATTAAAAGGACCTAGATATTTACAATTAACAGAAGGATATATAGTAGAATTAGGGTTAGACAAAGATGACCAAATTATAGGATATAAATATGTACATATGGGAAAAATGATGGACAACATTAAAAAAGGAATGGACCCAATGGAAGCAATTGAAAAAGCTTCTGGTACATATGGAAGATTTGATGAAGCTGTTAAAAAAATAGATCCAAGAAAAGAATAAATTGTATATGAAAGCAGGAAATGTAAAGAATGATTAGTAAATACAAAGAAAATGAAAAAAAGTATCAACTATTGTTACAATATACTAATGATTGCAAATTAACTAAAGAATTAGAAAAAAAGCTATTAGGGACTCTTGGAAAATATAAAATGTGTGTGTATGGAATGGAGTTAAACAAAATAGAGGAACTAATACAAGAATGTAAGGAAAGAGACTCAGAAAAACCATTGCAAAAAGAATTACATTCGGTAATATTTGGAAGTCATGATTGTACAGAATATATGGACAGTAAAACAATTAAAGACATGAATATACATAAGACGGAAAAACATTCTGTGCTAGAAATATAAAAAACGAATAAGAAAGTTAAAAATAATAGGAGGAATAAAAATGGCAGTAACATTTGAAAGTTATGAAAGAAGAATAGACCAAATAAAACCAGTAATGGAAAAATACGGAATTAAAGATTTTGAAGATGCATTAAAAATATGTACAGACAAAGGATTTAATCCATATGAAATAGTAAAAGGAGTACAACCAATTTGCTTTGAAAACGCAGCTTGGGCTTACACACTAGGTGCAGCAATAGCAATCAAAAAAGGTTGTGTAAAAGCAGCAGATGCAGCTAAAGCAATCGGAGAAGGACTACAAGCATTCTGTATTCCAGGTTCAGTTGCAGACGATAGAAAAGTTGGATTAGGACATGGAAACTTAGCATCAATGCTATTATCAGAAGACACAAAATGTTTTGCATTCTTAGCAGGACATGAAAGCTTTGCAGCAGCTGAAGGTGCAATCGGAATTGCAAAATCAGCAAACAAAGTAAGAAAAGAACCATTAAGAGTAATCTTAAATGGACTTGGAAAAGATGCTGCACAAGTAATTTCAAGAATAAATGGATTTACATATGTAAAAACAGAATTTGATTTCTTCACAGGAAAAGTAAACGTAGTAGAAGAAATTCCTTATTCAGATGGAGAAAGAGCAAAAGTTAGATGCTATGGAGCAAACGACGTTAGAGAAGGTGTAGCAATTATGTGGATGGAAGATGTTGACGTATCTATCACAGGAAACTCAACAAACCCAACAAGATTCCAACACCCAGTTGCAGGAACATACAAAAAAGAAAGAATTGAAGCTGGTAAAAAATACTTCTCAGTAGCTTCAGGTGGTGGAACAGGAAGAACATTACACCCAGACAATATGGCAGCTGGTCCTGCTTCTTATGGTATGACAGATACTATGGGAAGAATGCACTCAGATGCACAATTTGCAGGAAGTTCATCAGTTCCAGCACACGTTGAAATGATGGGATTAATCGGTATGGGTAACAACCCAATGGTTGGTGCATCAGTTGCAGTAGCAGTTGCTGTAGAAGAAGCAATGAAATAGAATAAAAATGATTTAAAATATAAAAAGTTCTTATTCAAAATTACTTTGATAAGAGCTTTTTTCTTTACTAGCATAATTTAATGTGATAAAATAACGCAAGAAAATAAAAAATATTATAAAAATAAAATAAAAGCTAGGAGAGAAGAAATATGAATGAACAAAAGCCAACTAGGCCAACCGTATTAGAAATAAATTTAGACAATTTTGAATATAATTTAAATCAAATAAAAAACAAACTAAAACCAGAAACAAAAATAATGCCAGTAATAAAAGCAAACGCCTATGGAACATATATAAACAAAAGGTTAGACATCTTAAACAAATTTGACATAGTAGCAGTAGCAATTGTAGACGAAGGAGAAGATTTAAGAAAATTAGGATATGAAAAAGAGATATTCGTATTAAATCAACCAGATATAAACGAAATTGAAAAAATAACGAAAAATAATTTAACAATAGGATTATCTTCAATAGAATTCTTAAAGGAAGTAAAAAAACAAAATAAGGATTTGAGGGTACATATAGAAATAGAAACAGGAATGGGAAGAACAGGAGTGACTTTAGAAAAAATAGAAGAATTCATAGAAGAAATAAAAAATACAAAAAACATAAAAGTAGAAGGAATTTACACACATCTATCTTCAGCAGATAATGACGAAGAATATACTAAAAAACAATTAAAAATATTTAGTGAAGCAGTAGAAAAAATAACTAAAAAAATAAACACAATAAAATACATACACTCTTCAGCATCAAATGGAATAGTAAATTATCCAGAAGGACAGTATAACTTAGTAAGAGCAGGAATGATTTTATATGGATACGAATCAGGAGAAGGAATAAAAGAAAAAATAGACTTAAAACCAGTAGCAAAATTAAAATCAAAAATAACATATTTAAAAGAAGTAGAAAAAGGAACAAGCATAAGCTATGGTAGAAGATTTATAACAAAGAAAAAAAGTAAAATAGCAACTATACCAATTGGATATGCAGATGGATTAAGAAGATGTTTATCAAACAAAGGAGAAGTACTTATTAATGGAAAAAAGGTACCAATTATAGGAAGTGTATGTATGGATAGCTTTATGGCAGATGTAACAGACTTACCAGA
>CALYAH010000029.1 GCA_944393455.1 uncultured Clostridia bacterium | reverse complement strand
ATATTCTCTAGGTTCACGATATAAAACATCAGCAAATTTTTCTAAAATATCAATATTAGAAGTTTCAGCGCCAAAAGATAGATAATCAACAACTTTTAGAGAGTTTAAAATTTTGATAGCACCTTCGGCAAAATTTTCTGCACTAGATGTGGCATATAAAACAGGAAGTTCAAGGACTAAGTCGATGCCACTGTGAATTGCTGCTTCAGTTTTAGACCATTTATCAATTAAAGAAGAAGAACCACGCTGAGTAAAGTTGCCACTCATAATGGCAACTGTATAGGTAGACCCAGTCATTTTTTTTGATTGTTCTAAATGGTATAGATGGCCATTATGAAATGGATTATATTCGCCTATGATACCCAAAACTTTCCCCATAATTGATTCCCTTCTTGTATAATTTTATTTTAACTGCTATAATGATACCATAAATAATGGAAAAAAACAAGGAACAGATTAATATGATAGAAGGGAAGGAAATAGAGGAAAAATGGAGAAAGTTGTTATATATACAGATGGTGCTTGTTCAGGAAATCCAGGACCAGGTGGCTGGGGAGCGATATTAATGTACAAGGAAACTAAAAAAGAAATTTCGGGTGGAAAAAAAGATACAACTAATAATATTATGGAATTAACAGCTGTAATAGAAGGTTTAAAACTATTGAAATATCCATGTGAGGTGGACTTATATAGTGATAGTGCTTATGTAGTAAATGCTTTTTTACAAGGATGGATTTATAACTGGATAAAAAATGATTGGAAAACATCAGGGAAAGAACCTGTAAAAAATAAAGAAATTTGGCAAGAATTGTATCAATTAACAAAGATTCATAAAGTTAATTTTATTAAAGTAAAAGGTCACAGTGACAATGAATATAATAATCGCTGTGATGAGTTAGCAAGAAATGCAATAAAACAATTATAACGGGATGAATATTACAATTTTGTTACATAGAGTGAAAATATTGAATTATTTTTTTCTTTCAAGTATAATAAAATTGTAGAAAAATGTAATGGGGGAAGAAGGATGGATACTTTTGCAGATTATATTTTAGAAGAAGAAAATTTAGCTTCAAAGATGGAAATTGTCTATTATTTGTCTAAAAAAACAAAAATATTTTTTGATAAATCAGTTATATTTAAAACAGAAATTTTAAGAATGTTTTTAAATTATTCCAAAATAGATGTGGATAGAAATTTATTGTTAACGGCATCACTTTTGTGTAATTGCAAAAAAGTAGATAATGCACAAGACATAGAAAGAATCCATTCTTATGCAAAAGAAGGAGCACAATATTTAGAAACACTTGGTTTCGGAAAAAGATTTTGTAAAATTTGTGAAGAAATTAATAGATATAGTAAAAGCAATCCAAGAGAGAGAGAAAGCGATATATTAGAATTAACAGACCAATTTGGAGGAATGCTTTTGAGCAGACCGGAAAGAATTGGATTTAAACCAGATGAAGCTCTTGTTTTACTAGAACATAGAAATTTAAAAGGTGAATATAATAGATATTTAGAATCTTTTATTGATTTTATTAATTTTATAGAAAAAATAAATTTAAGTGATATGGTTAGTATGACGGCATTAAGAAGATTAGTAAAAATACAAAACGAAACAGATGAAGTAACTAAATTTATTAAAGAAGTAATTTACAGCTATCAACCAAAAATAGATAAATTAATGGCAGAACATGAAGAGAACATTGCTGATGGAATATTTGGAAATGCAGATAATCCAAATAGACCTTTATTTAGCGAAGAAACAGCTAAAAAGATTATGAATCGTATGAATGAAAAAACAGTAGCAGAAACGAAGGAGTAACAAAAAATGTATGAAATATTTGCAGATTTACATGTACACATAGGAAGAAGTGAGAACGGAAAGCCAATTAAAATAACGGCAGCAAGGTCCTTGAATTTTGCAAACATTGCAAAAGAATGTGCTGAGAGGAAAGGAATTCAGGTTGTAGGAATTATAGACTGTGCTTCACCTTACGTTATAGAAGATATTGAAAAATTTCTAAAAACCGGAGATGCATATGAATTAAAAGATGGTGGAATTATATACAAAGATAAAGTATGTATCCTTTTAGGAAGTGAGGTAGAAACTTCTGAGAAGGGAAGAAATGGCAAATGTGGTAGTGCACATAATATATGTTTTTTTCCACATCTAAATGATATAAAAGGCTTTTCACAAGAACTTAGCCATCATCTAAAAAATATTACTTTAAGTACACAAAGAACAGACTTATCAGGATATGATTTAATAGATATTGTAGAAAAATATAATGGGATTTTAATTCCAGCCCATGTTTTTACACCACATAAGAGCTATTATGGGAATTGTACAGACAGATTAGAGAATATATTTAAAGAAAAATTTGAAAAAATATTTGCAATAGAGTTAGGATTGAGTTCAGATACATATTTAGCAGATACAATTTCTGAATTAGAAACTAGAACATTTTTAACTAATTCAGATGCACACTCTTTACCTAAAATAGCAAGAGAATATAATAAGATGGTGCTTAATGACATATCTTTTAAAGAGGTTGTAAAAGCTTTAAAGAATGAAGATGGAAGAAAAATTGTTGCTAACTATGGATTAGACCCAAAACTTGGAAAATATCATAGAACCTATTGTGATGATTGTAATAAATCAATAGAAACAAAAGAACCAGTTGAAAAATGCCCTATGTGTGGAGGAAAAAATGTTACATTTGGTGTTTTTGACAGAATTGAATTGATTAAAGATAAAAAAGAGACTAAAAACCCAGAAAATAGACCTCCATATATTTATCAAATACCACTTGGATTTATACCAGGCGTGGGAGGAAAAACAATTACTAAGCTATTAGATACTTTTGAAACTGAAATGAATATCTTACATAAATTATCAAAAGATGATATCGAAATGGTAGTGGGAGAAAAAATAGCTACTAATATAGAAAATGCGAGAAATGGGAATTGTGAGGTACATTCAGGCGGTGGAGGAAATTACGGAAAAGTTTCAGTAAAATCTAATAAATAAAAGTTCTAAAAATTTCTTTATCGAATACACATTATGTATAAACGATAAGGAAATTTTTTTATTTATAACTATGTGAAATGGAGTGGAACTTTTATGAAAAACAAAGGAATAAAAATAAAAGATACAATAAAGCAACATATTAGCAATAATAGTAAAGAATACATTATAGTAACATTGTTATTTATAATAGGCATATTTTTAGGGGTACTATTTATAAATAATGTAGGAGAAGCACAAAAGGTAGAAATAGATTCATATTTGAATAATTTTGTTGATAAAATGAAAAATACAGAAAATTTAGATAATATAAATCTATTAAAGAATAGTATGAAACAAAATATATTATTATCAGTAATTATTTGGTTTTTTGGAACAACAGTAATAGGGATTCCTATTGTTTTTGGAATTATTTTATATAGAGGATTTTGTTTAGGATATACAATAGCAGTATGTGTGTCAATTATGGGAATTTCAAAAGGAATCTTATTTATTATTATTAGTGTTTTACTACAAAATCTTATATTTATACCAGCAATTTTAGCCTTAGCGGTTAGTGGATTTAAACTATATAAATCAATTGTAAAAGATAATAGAAAAGAAAACATAAAACTAGAAATTATGAGACATACTATATTTTCTATCATTATGTTAGTAGTATTATTAGTAGCTTCATGTATTGAAGTTTTTATATCTACAAATATTTTGAAAAGTTTAATCAAATATTTTTAAAAAATATTAAAAAATGTATTTACTTTTTGAAAATTGTTTGATATAACATATATAGTTTATGTAAATAGATTATTTTTTAGGATAGGAGTAGGAGAAAATGGAAAGACAATTAAAATATTTTTTTGATTTTTTAGAAAATGATAAGAAATTATCAAATAACACATTACAATCATACAAAAGAGATTTAAAACAAT
>CALYAH010000028.1 GCA_944393455.1 uncultured Clostridia bacterium | reverse complement strand
TTATTAAAATAAATATGTCCTAATTTGTTAAAATTATATAAATTCTGTATTTTATAACTTTTCTAAATTGTAACACAAAAATTATAGTTAGTGAATAGCAAATAGACCTGCTAGAATCCATTTTAAGCCGTTTTTATTTTTGAGGAATATAAGTTTATGTCTACACAATTTTAAGAGTCTTAAAAGCGATTATGCAAATTGACGAACTTAGCTCATATCAGGTGCTCCAGCCTTTTCTCAAAAAAATTATAATAGTATTAAAAAAGTAAAAAAATCACATAAAAAATCATAATATAAATTACAACATTTTAAAAAGTAGACGCCGTGAACTACTGAAAACATTGGGCTTTTTTGCATAATAAAATTAGAATTTTATGCATATTAAATAATTTTGATTTATTTGTAAAATTATGCTATATTATTGTAAAATACAATAATAGGGAAGGAAGAATATGAATACTTTTAAGGAATTTATGGACTTTTTAAAATTACCACCTACTATATTAGGTGCTTTAGCAATTGCTAGTGGATTATTGTTATATTTACCTGATGACGTCATAAAGAGACTATATATGGAAAGCTTCAGAAGTAATTATGGCTTTATAATAGGAATAATTTTTGTTATTTCTATTTCTATATTGGTTATGTTATTAATAACATATATTTTTAAACACAGTAAAAAAATAATAATAAGAAAATATACAGGAATGAAAGATAGGAAAGGGAGGATAAAATATTTATTAGATATGGACAAAGCTAAGACAAATTTAATAAAAAGTTTTCTAAAAGAAAGCAATCATACTCTCGACTTATCTATGAATGATGGAATAACAGTTGAATTAGAATATATGGAAATTATATCTAAAGCGGGAGGAACTCAATTTGTCAATTTTTATGGAGATATGGCAGTGCTTAAATATTTTTTACAGCCATGGGTACTAAAAATTATAAATGAGGATGAACAACTAAAAAAGAAATTTTTAAGCTAGATGTGCAGAGGAAGGAATAGATATGGAATTAGAAAATGAATTTAAAGAAATAATGGAATATGCACACTTTTGGAACTGGTTACCAGATTGGGATTTAGTAAAGAAAATATATATTGAATTTCCAGACTCCTATTCTGTATTGTTACCATTTGCTTATTCATATTTGGAAGAGGTAATTCGTTCTACTACTTCAGAATATGGAAGAGAAGTTATTAATGAGAAGGGAAATGAGATTAATAGAAAAACAGGAATAGATTTAATTAATTTAGCAATACATCAAAATAGAGAAAAAAATGAATATGTTTCCTTTTTAAAAGAATTGAAAAAATATTTTATAAAATCCAAGTCTGACGATGAAGGTAATAATAGAAATAGTGTTAGTCATGGATATATGCACCCTAGATTTTGGAATAAGGAAACATTTGAAAGATTAATATGTGATATTGCAACAATCTCAAAGTATGCAAGATTCTAACTAATATTACTTGTTATAATTTTTAAGCTATTATTCAATAATCAAGAATAAAAAGGAAAAAATCAGTAAGTAAATCTTTACTTTTGCTTGCTTTTTTATAAAAAATATTGTATAGTATTGTACATAGGAAATGAAATAAGCAGAGTGTGTTGCCACCTTTAACTCTTTGATGTTTACAAACTACTCCACGACTTTTAGTTGTGAGACTGGTATATGGGGGTGGTTAATATGGTAGAATCAGCATTATTAACTATTACATACCTACTTTTCTTCGGATTGTTAGGAATGACTATCATAAATGTTGCCTTGTTAATCATCATTAGTATTCTACTACATAGGCAATAAAAAATAAACCATTCTGCTTTTGGTCGAGTAAATGGTTTATTTTTAAATCAAATTCGGCAACCACTTTGTGGCTTTCATTTCCTATAATTATTATACATAGTTTTATTAAAAAAGTCAAATGAATTTTTAATAAATTATAAAATTTATTGAGATACGAGGAAATAAAATGGAACAAAAAAATAAAGAAAACAATGTAACATTTTCAGAAAAAATAGATAATACTATTAATGGTTTTGCATTAGTAA
The DNA here is from genome assembly GCA_944393455.1 of uncultured Clostridia bacterium. Taxonomy (GTDB): domain Bacteria; phylum Bacillota; class Clostridia; order TANB77; family CAG-508; genus CAG-269. The sequence continues at coordinate 1,339 of CALYAH010000028.1, read as the reverse complement.
TAACATTTATAACTATCGGCATATTCCTATTGTTCAACAAGAATTACTTTGGAAATGAATTAATTGCGACAATTATACAATGGACTTTTATTGCTTTAGGCTGTTTAGGGTTTAGTACAGAAATTTCAAGAATGAATAAAGATAGAGACATCAAAGGGATAGATAATGTGGTATTAGGAATAGTTCTTATCATTATATGGTCAGTTATTTACTTTCTTATTAAAAATTGGATAGGAAGTAGTATAGGATTTTTATTTTTAGTTTTTGGCATCTATGGAATTTGCAGAGGAATAATTGAGATAGGATATTCAATTATGAGTAAAGGACAAAAGGAATATAGAGGGAATAAATTAGGCATTATAAAGGAAATTATAATAATAATTTCGGAAATAGCAGGTATAGCTTTAATCATAATACAAATATTGCAAGCAGTAAAAGTTATATAAAATATTTAGAAAAAATATAAAGGTCATAATATAGCTAAAAGTGGAAGTGAAATTGCAGTTTACTTCTTCTTTTTTTGTGGTATGTTGTGTAATTAGTATATTATATTGAATTAAATAATTATTACATGACAATTTAATAAAAATAGTCATAATACTAAATTAAAAACAGACTTAGTTCATTTATTTTTTATTTCGAATTTAAAGCTAAAAGTAATTTCAACTAACAAATTTTATTATGAACAAATATAACAGCAAATGAAATATGTTATTTTTATTTTTGAACTACTATTAAAAATATAAGTCCATAGCAAATGAATTTTTATAATAAAAATTATAAAAATTATAGTTCATAAAATTGACAAACGAAAAAAGTTCTATTACAATCAATGCAATAAACATATTGAGGTAAAAGCCATAAATATTTATTGCTTTAGTCAAATTTTTGCAATCATAAACTCTACATAAAATATCACACAACACCAAGTCGTGTAGAGCGTGCTATTCGCCATGCAATAGAAGTAGCATGGGGCAGAGGTAGACAAGATGTGGTAGAAAGAATATTTGGTTATACTGTATCAGCAGCCAAAGGAAAGCCAACGAATAGTGAATTTATAGCAATGATTGCTGATAAATTGAGGCTTGAATTAAAGAGTGCGTAACTTGCTTTGAGAGAAATGTTGTTTTTTGGGACGGAGCAAAAAAACAACATTTGCTTACTTAAAATTAAAGAAACTTGGACAAAAGGGACACACGCTTTTTTTTTTTTGTTTTTTGTAGAAAATTTGTTCTGTTCGCTAGACAAATAGGTAAAGTTATACTATACTAGAAAGCATAGGAAATGAGAATAAGCGGATGTGGTTTGCCTCCAACGAGGAGGTGAGGCTTATGGTAGA
>CALYAH010000027.1 GCA_944393455.1 uncultured Clostridia bacterium | reverse complement strand
CTTTTAAAATCAAAAGAATAATGATTAATGCAATCAATTTGATGTATTTTTTCATTTGTGCAAATAACACCTCCTTTCTAGCTTATTGCCGAAAGGCTATTTTAATATACAATATTTTATTAAATTCCTCAATAAGATTTAGGTATTTTCCAAAAATCATTTTAAAATAATAATTTATACATCTTATATCTGGTTGCAGTAAAATTGCAATAAATTTAAACTATACAAGTCTGAAACTATGCGAAAATAGAGGCTCTGAGGCTGGTTGTTGTCTGGCTGTCGCCTCCAATTAAAAAAATATCCCTTACGCTATGAGGGATATTTTTTATTTAATTTAATTCTCTAAAAAATCTATATTCACTACCAGAAGTAGTTTTTCCTTTATATACATAACCATTATAAATTCCGCCATTATCATCAGCTAAATTCACATCAAGTTTCATGTTATAAGCAAAATTTTGATTTAATTTATTTACAATGTGAATTGTAAAATTTAAAGTATAGTTAATATCTGCTAAATTTATGTTTGCTTCTTTTAATACTTTGCCATTGAAAGATACCGTGTTTGAATCCTCTGAAACAGAATAATTTGTTAAAATATCTTTATTTAAATACCCTAAAGTAATAGGATTAGAGCAATCCGTATAAAAAGTTGGCTCATCATAATTACTATTTTCATTTTCTTGATTAGTGTTAATAACATTAAAATCAATTCTATTATTAGCAGGTGATTGAACTTCCTTGTATTGGCCAAAGTTTAAAGGATTTTTGTAATTTAAAACTTTAGAACCTATATCTGATGTAGATGTTATATTTATGTTATCAATATATAATTCTTTAACAGTATTTTCGTCTGTCAATTCAGAAGAAGAGCTACTATTATCAATGTAAATAGATAAATCAGTATATTGACATATGCTTAAATCTTTTAAAGACTGGTTTTCAGAATTATCAATAGCATTAGCACTACTGTATAATAATATTCTTTGTATATTAAAGATTGAAGTTTCATTTTCATCAGAAATTTCTATCATTTCATTTGCAAATTTGTTTCTAGCAGAAACTGTTGAAAATACAAAGTTATAATATAGTAATAGAACAATAAATGCTAGTATCATCAATAGTATAAATGCTAATCTTACATTTTTTATTTTAAATTTTGTTTTCTTCATATTAGCTCCTTTCTAAGAGGATAAAATTAAAGTCTATTATATAATGATTCCATATAATTAAATATTTTTTTATGCCACTCTGTATCACTAGCATAACGAGTGTTAACACCAGCTAAAGTAGGTCCATTAAAATACCAAGCGGCAGCTGTTTCTCCGTCATAAATCTTAGTGCCAGCAGGGTTTAAGTAATATTTAACAAGAGATTTTGCAACTGTTTCAATACCTTCTTCATAGCTAGAGAATTCATATGATGACTCATAAGGTGTATTATCATAAGCACCATATCCAAATAGATTCTTTTTATCTTTTGCTATCTGTGAGGTTCCCCAAGCACTTTCATGAATTGCCATTGATGCTAAGAAAATACCATTTAAATTATATTTCTTTTCCATATTGTAAAATACTTGATAATTGTCCTCAAATATTTTATTTGTATCGCTAGGTAGTCCTGTAAATATCTTTTTATAATCATTTAGTGTTAATCCACTAGTTTTGTTTAATTCCATATCGATGTTTACTTTTAATAAAATTCTTTGGATTCTATTTTTCTCGACAATGTTTGGTGTTGTATAAGATGAAGTTAAGTTAGATGTTTTTAAATAGCCTTCTATTCCATCAAAAGAGACCTTACACCAATCTTCACTAGGCAATTCTAACAATTTTACATCTAAACTTCTCTTAATTTCAGCTACATCTTTAGAAGAATCATCAGCAGATTCTTTTAAATTAGCAGTGTTTACTAAATATATAGTATCACCGATGTGGATTTTATGTTTAGCCAAAAATTCAGAAGTACCGAGATCAATAATTTTAGGAGTTGGGTCCAAAATTTTTTCTTTTGCTAAAATAATTTCTTCTACAAAATTGCCGTTTTCATATGTTTTTACAGCTGTAACGCTATCTTTACCAGGTATACCTTCTTGAAGAACAACTTCTTCTCCTTTTGGTAAAGAACCATTGTTATTATATGTAGTTTCAAATTCAACTTCACGTTCTTCTACAACTTGTTCTTTTACTCGATCCATACCAGCATTTTCAGAAATTATACTTTGCATATTTAATCTATGTCTATTAAGTTCATATTCAGATATATTTTCTGGAGTATCTGATTTTGCATAACTTTCTTTAAAAGAAATATTTTTAGGAAAGAACAATGCCATAGAAATAACTAAAATACTGCAACCAGTTATAATGTGAGATAATTTTATATCATTCGTTCTACGTTTGTTTGAAGTTTGTGAAGATGAATGCGCTTTTTGAATGTTTATTTCTTTTGGTTCACTATTACTAGCTTGTCCAACATTTGGTTGATGTTGCATTTCTTGTAGTTCTTTAAAAACTTCAGATAAATTTCGATTCTTATAATTGTAAGAATTTTTATCATTTGACATAGTTTTTTACTCTCTTTCTTTTCATAAATTAATACACATTTATTATATAATAACAATTAGATTCTGTCCACAAATTTTTACAAAAAATTATTAAGAAAAATAGGAATTACTTGCAAAATCTGTAAAATAGTATATAATATAGTCAGTGTCTTGGGAGGTGAGAAAATGAAACTTGATGAAATAGAAAAAAGTATAGGATATGTTTTTAAAAATAAAGAATTATTAAAAAAAGCATTAACACATACATCTTATGCCTATGAAAAACATATAGACAG
>CALYAH010000026.1 GCA_944393455.1 uncultured Clostridia bacterium | reverse complement strand
TGATCCAGAAACTGAATTAGAAAAATATTATGATATAGCACCAAATAGTTTCTTAAAGGAATTTGCTGGTGTATCATATCTAACTAAAGAATTTGGTGATAGAAAAGTAGACGGAGCTTCTTTATACCTTAAAAATATTAATAACATAGCACAAGAAATGCAATTAGAGATATTAAAAAGAGATAAATTAAATTATGTATTTCAAAGTTTATCTGTTATCTCTATTGTACCAATATTAATGTTAGAGCCATTAAAATCTTGGGCCATATCAAACTTCTCATTTACAGCAAGTTGGTATGAGGGAAAACCAGGACTAATAGTTCAAATATTAATAATATTGATTACATTTTTGTCTTACATATTAGTTAGAAGACTAAAAGACAATGGATCAACAGGTATGAATGTTAAAAATACAGAAAATCCATGGCAACAAAAATTATATAGTAAAAAGCCAATTAAGAAACTTGTAGATTTATTCATACCAAAAGAAGGAACTAAAGAATATAGAAAAAATATGCAATTATTAAAAGATTCAGCCTCACATTTAAAAATGGAGTGGCTATATGTAAATAGGATAACAATTTGTATTGTTACATTTATAGTTTCGATTATACTATTTTCACAAATGCATGCTGTAGCGATAGACTATATTTATACAGAGCCAACAACAGATTATGACATTATAGGAGAATTATCGGAAAAAGACAAAATGAAAGCAATGGAAGTTACAGAAATGGATAATTATTTCCTAGATATGTTTAGAGGAAAGTTAGATACAACACAAGCAGATGTAGAGGCGGCTTTTAGAAGATCAAAATATTATGAAGAAGATATGACAGATGAAGAAATTGCTGAAATAGCAAGAAGAATTGTTGAAGATAAATTAAGTGTTATAAATAGTGAATATATGCAATGGTTCGAAATTCTATTATCATTTGTCTTTGCACTACTTCGGATACATGTCACCAATAGCATTACTAATGTTCCAAGCAAAAATGAGACAATTAGAAATGGAAGACGAAGTTATGCAGTTCCAAACAATTATACTTATGCTTATGAGAATTGAAAGGGTAAATGTTGAAATTATTCTAGAATGGTTAGAAAGATATTCTAATATATTTAGAGCACCAATTACAAAGTGTGTGAACAACTATGAAGCAGGAGCATGGGAAGCACTAGAAGAAATGAAAGAAGAAGTTTCGTACATGCCTTTGGTTAGAATAATAGAAAGTTTACAAGCAGCAGTAGAAAAAATACCTATTAAAGACGCTTTTGATGAATTAGACTAAGAAAGAGATTACTATAAAGAAAAACGTAAAGAATCAAATGATAGGTTGATAAAAAGAAAAGGTATGATAGGAAAAGTAATTGGATTTGCACCAATGGTATCAATGTTCTGTGGATACTTAATTATACCATTAGTATTCATAGGATTAACAAGTATGTCAAGTTCATTTGCTACTATGTCAACAACTTCATTCTAGAACAAGGAGGAACAACTTATGGAAAATGCTTCAAAAGCGTTGATAATAGCTGGAAGTTTACTAATATCACTGGTAATTGCAGGAGCACTTGTACTTATGATTAGTAATTTGTCAGCATATCAGGGCTCAAATATACAAAATACAAGAGAAGCACAGATACAATATTTTAATCAAGAGTTTTTAACATATAATAGAAAAAATATACGTGGTAATGAAATATTGACTTTAATTAATAAAGTAGTAGACTATAATGAAAGAAAAAGTTTAGGAACTGAAGCTGCTGACATCCAATATGAACCAATGACAATAATTATTCATCTTGACTATAGAAGTGATTTAACATTAAGAACAAGTAATGAATTATTTACACAAACAGACTATACTCAAAATGATAATAATAACAAATTGGGAAGTATTATTGCTACATGTCAAGCAATAGAAAAAACTTATACATCGACTCAAGTAATATCGAAATTAGTTACTAATATTACTAATTTGTATGATATAGATGATTCAAATACTACTCAAGTATCAGATGCAGATAAGTTATATAATTCAATTATACCAAGAAGAGTAACAAATTCTAGAATACAAGCTGAAGGTGACGTATATAAATATTATGAATATACACAATTTAAAAGAGCCTATTTTGATCCAGTAGATAGTGGATTAAAATACAATAATGGTACAGGAAGAGTTACACAAATGGAATTTAAAATGACAGGTAAGTTTGAATAGGAAAAGGGGGATAGGGTATGGAAAATGCATCAAAGGCATTATTAATGGCAGCAGGATTTTTAATGGGATTACTCATCCTATCTCTAATGGTATACTTATTTGTTAGCTTTGGTTCAAATGCTGAAGAAATGCGTGGGCAAATAGAAAGAGATAGATTGGCACAATTTAATAGTCAATTTACATCTTATCAAGGCAAAGAAGGAATTACTATATACGATATTATTACTGTAGCTGGTTTTGCAACTGAAAACAACAAATATTATGGATTTAACAAAAAAACAATAAGTGTAAATTCTAATTATGGTGATTACTATGTTGCAGTTGTATTACAGGGAAAAGGACAAATAGAATATGGCAGTGGTGATACAACTGATAATATACAAACAAAATATAATGATTTAATTACAGAAACTTTAGATAATATGAATCATAGTAGTAATCCTGATGATTCTGAGCTAGTACAATATAATTGCCAAACTTATTTAAGTGAAGCTACAGGAAGAGTGTATTTAGTAATGTTTACACCAAAATAGAAAATGCATAACAATTTAAATAAAGAGGATTTTAGATGAAAAAAATAGCAATATTCTTTTTTATAGTGATAGTGATTGTAACAGCGATGTCATACTTATATTTCAATTATACAAGACAATATAATATAGCAAAACAAGAAAATAAAAAATTTGAAGAATATTATGAACAAGAAATATATGGATATGATTTAGCAACTGTAATTAATAGAGCAGTAGATACTAATCAAACAAATCAAGTAGAAAAGGATAAAAAAGGAAAATATATTGACAATGATAATAACTCAATTAAGATAGATATAAAAATTTTAGATACTGATGAAACATACGATATGGAATACCTTTATTCTGGAGGAATGGACAAGTTTGTTAAGTATTATGGCGAAATTCAATTTAAATGTACTAAACTTGAATACCATAAATCTACTAATAAGGTAAAATATATGTTATTTGAACAAATAACACAATAAATAAAGTTATTAACGTTCACATTAAAAATTATGTGAAAAATATAAATATATTAAAATTTAAAAGGAGGAGTTTTAAGATGGAGAATGCATCAAAAGCTTTAATTATCGCAGGAGCTATTTTATTAGCTATATTATTAATATCATTAGGAATAATGATATATACACAAGCATCAGGAGTAGTAAACACAAATGCAATG
>CALYAH010000025.1 GCA_944393455.1 uncultured Clostridia bacterium | reverse complement strand
AGTTATTAGAATCTGTTAAGTCCTCTTTATTGTTGTTTCCTGTGTAATCTCCCATGTTATCTTTATTAACATCTGGTGTTGTTGATGGTTCTGAGTCTCTGTCTTTTCCTTGTTCGTTTGTTATTACTTCATTCGTTACTCCATCTACTTCTTCTGATATCCATGCTACATTGGTTAAAACTTTATCTGTTGCTCCTGCTACTTCTGTTACCTCACATTCTATTTCTATTGTTTCTGCACTTAAGTTTCCTTCTGTATATGCTGGTAAGTTATTTGTGTTTCCTTCTATTCTTTTTAAGTTTAACCTATTATCTGTTTCACTGTATGAATCTAACTCGAAGTTTCCACTTACTACTTTTATAAATTTTAATCCTGTTGGTAATTGGTCTATTATCTTTGTTGCTCTTCCTTCTTTTTCTCCTTCATTAAAGATTGTAAGTTTGTAAATCACTTTACTTCCTGTTGTTACTTCTACTGGGTCTTTTCTATGATTATATGTTGCTGTTGTTCCTGTTTTTAAACTATCTTCTACAATTGTTGGTACTCTTGAGTTTGTATCAGTTAATTCTACTCCATTTACGCTTGTAATATATTTTCTTAATGCTAAGTCAAAATCTTTATGCTCAACTGTTACTGATAAGTTCTCTTTTGCTGTTAATGTTTGTTTTTTTGGTATAGCTACTGGTTGTTCTTCATCACTATCCATTGAAGCTGCTACCATCGTCTCTGTTACCTCATAATTTATTGTAAAATCAACATTAATAGTTTCTTGTTTAGCAGTTGTTTCTGGTTTTTTAAAAGAAATGTAAAAGTCTTGTCCTACCAAATCATTAATACTTGTTCCTTCTCCCACTTCTTGCTTCTTATCATTTAATAAAGTATAATCTGTAACTTTATTTCCTTCATGAGTCAACACACAATCAATAGAATAAAATAAAGTATTTTCTGAGCGTTCATCCATATGTATAGGTCCAACAATATAGTTTGTATCATTTTCTTCATATTTCAATTCTTGTGTTGCCATAGTAACTGGTGAACTTGATGGTAAATTTCCATTTGCATATTGATTTGCATTTTCTTTTGCTTTTTTTATCATGTAATTATACAAAGCTTCTCCCTGATAACTTCTTGCTTCACCTTCTCCTGTTTCATACGCTTTATAACTACTTAATGTTGTATAATTTGTACCTTCTAATTTATAGTTAATCCATCCAGTAGAATTTGTTTTGTCAAATTTTCCATTTTGTTCTCCATAATTTGTAAAGTACCATATAACAGCTTGTTGTATCGCTGTTATATCATCATCTGTTAATGGATAAGTTTCCATTAACTCTATATAAGAATTATATATTGGCTGTGTTTTTGCATATTCAATAACGTCGTTTAATAATGTATTTTTATCTTCTGTACTAGAGCTTCCTGGCAAATATAACATGTCTAATACTGCTAAAACACACTCATATTTCCCAACATTTCCACCATCCTCTGTTGGTATGTTTCCTTCTATCATTGATTTTAAAATGCTGTTTTGCCCTAACATCAAATCTTTTTCTGTTTTCATATCAAAGAACAAATTGTATTCTACATTAGCGGTTATATCATGAAATCCTTCATCTGCTTTTAGACAGTAAAAATTTCCTTCAATGATATCTTTTGAATCACTGGTACTACGTTGCACAATATTCCATATTTTTGCTGCATTATTACTTGTTCCCCCTGTATCTGGATTTCCCATTGCATATCCCATATTAGGTTCATTTCTGTAACGTAACTCTTCAATCGCAAAATACATTGTTTCATCTGTAGATTCCATGTATGTTACACTTTGTGCAATAATAACTCCTATTATTACAAGCAAAGTTATACATATTCCAACAATCTTATGTGTATTTTTCATATTTGTTCTCCTCTTCTTTTAATACTTTATATTAAATTAATTCTATCATATTAAAAGGGAAATTCAATGTGTAGATTTTTCCATATTCCACAGCAACCTACGGAAATATGACATTAGGCTTTTTTTACTATTATATATTTTTTTAATTTCATTTTGTAATAAAAAAACAAAAAAATGTCGCTATTTAGCATTTCCCTAAATAACGACATCTTTCTTATATTATGCATTTATTATAATACATATCTCTTAATTAGGACAACTCCTCCTGCAATTGTAATTAGTATGATGAATCCTAATGTAAAGTATATTCTTATTTGTCCTGTACTTACTGATAACATTACTGGTGCATCATCTATGTCATCTTCACCTTCTTTTTGGTTGTCTGGTGTTGAATCTCTATCTGGTACTCCATATTCGTTCTCATCTTCTGAGATTTCTGCTATGTTTGTCATAACACCCATATTGTCTTGGCTGTTCACCCATGTAAGTACTACTTCTACATCTGCATATTCTCCTGGTTGTAATAATGTATTTTCTAACATTCTTGTTGAGATTACATTATTTCCTTCATCTGTCCATCCAGGATTATCTTCAGCTACAAATTTTAATCCTTCTGGAATATAATCTGTTACTTCTTTTGCATATCCTGCAATATCTCCTTCATTAATAACTCTAATTGAATATCTGAATTTTACTGTTACTTCATTTAGTTTCTTTCTATGTAATTCTACTTTTACAACTTGTTCTGGGTCATCATATGGTCCATGTCCTGTATTTGTTATTGTTTCTTGTCCATTTTCTATTACTATTGCTTGTGTTACCCATTTTCTTAGAGCTAAGTCGAATTCCACTAATTTGATATATTCTCTATCTTGGTCGTCTTCTCCATCATTCCATTCGTCTGGAATAGAATCTTCGTCATCTATTGGATTTCCTTCTTTATCACTGTCTTCAGAAATTTGTGCTGAGTTTATGATTATCTTATCAGATGAATTTGGTTCTACTACTTTAAATGCTACTTGAACATCTTTGTAATCTGGATTTTCTTCTCCTATTGGTTGATTTTTATCGAATGCTTTTAATAAGTTTCCATATTCTTCACTTTCTTGTTCTTTTGATAGATAATCTGTTGTGATTTTTACTGCTTTCGTTACATCTGTCGTTTCATTTCCTTCTTCATCTATCATTTTCCATCTCATTGTTTTGTTTAGTTCATTATCTGGTAAGAATTCTAATCCCTCTGGAATATCATCTGTTATTTCTTGTGCATATCCGTCTACTTCACCTTCATTATATACACGGATTGTATATGTTACAATATTATTTGTTACCACTTGCATTGGCTCTTTAGTATGTTCATATGTAATTTGTCCATTTTCGTATTTTACTTGTGGTACTCTTGTTGTTACTTCTTTATCATCTATTGCTGTAATAAATTTTCTTAACGCTAAGTCGAATTTTTGAATAATTACTTTTTCAAAATCATCATCATCTTCTTGTCCAGGTATGTATTCTCCTGTTTCATCATCTTTATATGCTGGTAAGTTTTCATCAGTTGGAAGTTGTACATTGTTTTCTACTGAGTCTCTATCTACTACTGATTCTTTATTTTCATCTAAGTATTTTGTAATATCTGCAATATTTGTTATTTTCTCACTTGCCTTGGCCTCTTCTTTTACTTTACACATGATTGGAACTTCTTTGTATGATAATACTATTGTTCCATCATCTTCTGTTGATGCTTTACTAATTTTTTCATCTTCTAAATAATTTGTTGTTACTGTTCTTCCATCTTCTGATACTTGCCATCCATATTGTGTATTGAAGTCTCCTTCAACAAATTCTAAGTATGATGGTAAATGATCTTTAATCTCTGCTGCATAACCATCAATTTCACCTTCATTATATACTCTTAGCATGTAAACTACAATATCATTTTTATTTACTGCTACTGGTTCTTTTGTATGATTGTATATTGCTGTTGTAATTACTTTGTTATTTTCATCCAAAGTATTTAACCTAGATGTATCAACAATTGGTGCTCTTGTATAAGAACCATCATCATTTTTTAGGTATTCATTATTATCGATTGTTGTGTCTTTACTTACCGCTATAATAAATTTTCTTAAAGCTAAGTCAAATGATTTTAAAACGATATTATCATAATCTTCATCATCTTCATATTTTACCCAAGTTTCTGTATCAGAATCTCTATCATCAATTGTATTTCCATTTTTATCTGTGTCTTCTGAGATACAAGCTTCATTTCTAATTATTGTACCTGTTACATCTTCTGAAACTACTTTTAATTTTACAGACACTTCTTTATATGAAATATCAGCTTCTGTTTTTGTTCCATCATTTTTTCCAAATGCAGGTATTAAATTACCATCAGCTGTTGTTTCATTTTCTTTTGATAAATAATCTGTAGAAATTTGAATTATCTTTTCTTTATTTTCATCATATTGGAAATTACCCCATAAATATTGTTGGTTAAATTCAATTGCTTCTTTTTCTTCGTCTGTTAATGTTGTATCATTAGCTAAGTCTTCTCCTTCTTTTTCAGACCATATAAATTCTAATCCTTCTGGAATATCTTCTGTAATTTCTGAAGCATATCCATCTATTGTTCCCTCATTATAAATTCTAAATGTATAAGTTACTATATCTCCTTTTGCTACTGAAACTGGCTCTTTATTTAGCTTATAGTCACCTGTTGTAATTAAATTTCCATCTGCATCTGTAGTGTTTAATTTGCTTACATCTACACTTTCAATTCTTTCTGGTACATTTTGATTATTAACAGCTACAATTCTTTTTATTAGTTTTAAGTCAAATGATTCTGGCATTAAAACTAATTTTTCAAAGTCATCGTCATCTTGTTGTCCTTTATAATAGTAATTAGAGTCTGTTAAATCAGATTTATTATCATTTCCTGCATAATTTTCCATATTGTCTTTATTAACACTTGGTACTGTTGATGGTTCAGAATCTCTATCTGCACCTACTTGATTTGTAATTGTAATATTACTTTCACTATCGATTGCTTCTGATATCCAAGCAACATTAGTTAATATTTTACTATTTACTTCATCTGGTATTGAGGTTACTTCACATTCAATTTCAATTATTTCTGAACTTAAGTTGCCTTCTGTATACGCAGCTAAATTATCTGTGTTACTTGCTTTTCTTGTTAAGTTTAATTTGTTATCTGTTTCACTATATGATTCTTCTTCAAAGTTTCCACTTACCACTCTTACAAATTTTAATCCTGTTGGTAGTTGGTCTACTACTTTAGTTGCTCTTCCTTCTTTTTCCCCTTCATTATATATAGTTATTTTATATGTAACTTTATCTCCACTTTCAACAACAACTGGGTCTTTTTTGTGTTTATAAGTTGCTGTTGTTCCTGATGTTAATGTACTTTCATCTATTACTGGTACTCTTGAACTACCTTGTGCTAATTCTACATCATTTACCTTTGTAATGTATTTTCTCAAAGCAAGGTCAAATACTTTTTCATTTGGAGTAACTGTTAATTCTACTGGAACAGATACTTTCTCTTTTTCTGGTATCATAACTGGTTGTTCTTGATTATTTGTAGTAGAAGCCCATAAAGTTAGTTTTGTATTACTGTAATTAATATTAATTGCAACTGAAATACTTGTAACTGATTCCTTTGGTACTGATATATAAAAATCTTTTCCAACTAAATCTTTAACTTCTGTTCCTTCTGATACTTCTGATTGATTGTTATCTAATAATTTATAATTTGTTATTTCTGTATTTTCATTTTTAACTATGAAATCTATTGTATATGGTATAGCATTTCCTTCTTGTTCTGTAATATTAATTGGCCCAATTATATAGTTTGCTCCATCTTCTTTATAATTTAAAGTTTTTGTATTTACTTGGGCCGGTGCTCCTAATGTTGATGCATCCGAATATTTATTAGCATTTGCTTTAGCTGTTCTAATTAAATAATTGTATAAAATCTCTGCTTGCTCTTGTCTTTGAGAACCATAACTATCATTAGATGCTACACTTGTTGGATTATATTGAGATAAACTATCGTATTTTACTCCGTCTAATGTATAATTTAGCCATCCTGTGCTAGCTGTTTTGTCATACTTTTCATCATGAACGTCTAATTCTGCATAATCTTCTGCTGATTCATCTTTTTGATAATAATTTGTAAAATACCACATTGCTGCCTGTTGTATCGCAGCAATTTCATCACCAGTCATTAATGTATCCCATTGGTCCTCATATATTCCTGCTTTTTCTAAATAAGCTATTTTATCTTCCTCTGTTGACCCTTGAACTAGATATAACATATCTCCTAAAGCAAGTAAGGCATCATATTTACTAACTGAAGTTGTTTCATCTACTGGTATTGTACCTTCAACAATTGATTTTAATACATTATTTTGAGCTGCTATTTGATCTCTTTCTTTTTTCATATCAAAGAAAATATTATAAGTTGCTCTTTTTTTCGTATCATTAAAACCAACTCCTGCTTTTACACAATAAATATCAGCTTCTGTTGGGTCATTTGATGTACTACTACTATATTTTACTATGTTCCACAATTTTGCAGCCATACCTGTTTCGCCATTTGTATTTGGGTCTCCAATTGCATATCCCATATTAGGCGTATCATTTGTTCTTAGTTCTGTTATTCCTAAGTATAATGGCGTAGTTGCCGTTGCTGCAAATACTACGTTTGGTGCAAGCATAAAAACAACTAACATAGCTACCATTCCTAAACTTAGTAGTATCTTTTTAACGTTCATATTTTTCTCTCCTTTACTTATAAACATATCTTCCTGTATAATATTTTACACTTTTTTAATTCTTAGTCAATAGGTGTTTTCTTTCTTATTTTTTAGAAATTTTTTAGAACCTCCTATTACTTACGGAAAGCCCTTTTTAAAATTTCAAACAACAAAAAACTCCTACATTACAATTATATTACATTTTTGTCACGAAATCAACATTTTATGTGAATTAAATTACTTTTTTCTTATTTCCCTAAGTCTTTTCAATTTTGCTTATAGATTGCATATTCAAAGAATATTTTTCATATATTTTTAATGGTGATAAAATGGCTATACAACATAAATTGAAAAAGATAATTATTCCTATATCCATATTTTTGTTGTTATTTAGTTATTCTTTTTCTTTTGCCGATGACATTGACTCTAGTAACGATATAAATGTAGACATTGAACAAGAATTAAAAGAAAATATGAGTATTGAAACTGCCTCTGGTAACACTTCTTCTTTAAATCTTAATTCTCGTTCTTGTATTGTAATAGACAGATTAACAAAAACTATTTTATATGGAAAAAATGAATATAGCAAAGTCAAAATGGCATCTACAACAAAAATTATGACTGGAATTGTTATTATCGAAAATTGTGATTTAAATACAACTGTTGAAGTTTCCAAAAAAGCTGCTGGTACTGGTGGTTCTAGATTAGGTTTAAAAACAGGTGATAAAATAACTATAAGAGATTTATTATATGGTTTATTACTATGCTCTGGAAATGATGCTGCTGTTGCCCTTGCTGAAGCAACTGCTGGTAGTATTCAAGGCTTTAGCGATTTGATGAATAAAAAAGCTGAAGACTTAGGACTTACTAATACTCATTTTGAATCTCCTCATGGTTTAGACTCAGATGGGCATTATAC
Source organism: uncultured Clostridia bacterium (assembly GCA_944393455.1). GTDB lineage: Bacteria > Bacillota > Clostridia > TANB77 > CAG-508 > CAG-269. The sequence goes on along the minus strand of CALYAH010000025.1, from coordinate 2,483 downwards.
CACAGCTTATGAATTAGCTTTGCTTTCTGATTATGCACTAAAAAATAATACTTTTTTAAATATTGTTGGTACTAAAAATTATACTATAACCATTAATGGATATCCTAAGAATTTATCTAATACTAACGAATTACTTGGAAATTTAAATGGTGTATATGGAGTTAAAACTGGTTTTACAAATGGTGCTAATCGTTGCCTAGTAACAGCTTGTAAAAGAGGTAATATGGACATTATATGTGTTGTATTAGGTGCAGATACAAAAAAATTTAGAACAACAGATAGCATAAAATTAATCGAATATACCTTTAAAAACTATGAATATGTTAACATAGCTGAACAGATCAATAAAGAATTTGCAAAATGGAAAGATGAAAACCAAAATTATTTTAATATTATAAAGGGCTGTAATTCTACCCTACAAATTGGATATAGCAGCTTAGAATCTTCTCTTATACCTGTGAAAAAGGATGACATTCCTTCTTTAGAAGTATCTATTCAAATTAACCCAAACCTTACTGCTCCTATTTATGAAAATGATGTTATTGGAAATATAGAAGTTACTTCTAATAGTGGTTTTATTATACATTGCAATGTACTAGCAAATAATACTATTAAGAAAAAAGGCATATTTGACTATTTAAATTCCTTTTTTAAAAATTATTCTAGCACACTAAATTCTTCTGACGAATTATTATTTTAAACATATGTAAAAAGAAAATGACGTAATCTTTATATGATTACGTCATTTGTTTTATTTCTTATTTTACGTTTTCTTTTATGTAGTCAACTACATCTCCTACTGTTACAACTTTTTCTGCATCGCTATCAGGAATTTCTATATCAAATTCTTCTTCTAATGCCATTACTAATTCAACGATATCTAATGAATCAGCTCCTAAATCATCGATAAAAGATGCTTCCATTGTAACTGAATTTTCTGCAACACCTAATTGTTCAACGATAATTCCTTTTACTTTCTCTAAAACTTCTTCTGAACTCATGACCTAGAGTTCACCTCCTCTCAAGTTTGCAAATGATATATTCATTTGATATTTTCTTTATTATATTTCATTTATATTATATGTTTCTATATTTGTCAAGTAAAATTTCTCTTTTTTTAAATTTTATACTACTAAGTCAGAAAGTATCTTTGTTACATTAGTTTGTTTCTTTTTTTCTTTGCTTTTCAAATTCTTCTATCATCTTATCTACAGCCTTATTTTCAACAAATTTTTCTGCTTGTATAATAGTATATTCAAATAGTAATGCATCACTACTACCATGTGCCTTAACTACTGGTTTTTTTACTCCTAAAAATAATGCTCCACCATAAGATTTATAATCCATTGTTTTAGTAAATCTTTTTATAGCTGGTAATGATGGAATTGCTAATATCTTAGCTAATAAATTTTTAGTAAAACTTTCTGTCAATGTTTTTTTCACAAATTTTCCTAATCCTTCAGTTGTTTTCAAAAATACATTTCCAGTAAATCCATCTGTTACTATTGCATGTATTTTACCTGTAAAAGCATCTCTACCTTCTACATTTCCGACAAAATTGATTCCTAACTCTTCTGATTTTTCCTTTAATAACTGATAACTTTCACGAACTAATTCATTTCCTTTAGTTTCTTCTGTTCCTATATTTAATAAACCTATTGCTGGCTTTTCAATTCCATAAGTATTTCTTAAATAAATTGTTGACATTTGAGCAAATTGTAATAAATTAATAGGCTTACAATTTGTGTTAGAACCTGCATCAATTAATAATAATTGGCTTTTATATGCCGGTAAAATTCCAGCTAATGCTGGTCTATCAATTCCTTTTATTCTACCTACAATTAGTGTAGCTCCTGTTAATAATGCTCCAGAATTTCCTGCTGATATAAATACATCTCCTTCATCTTCTTTTAGCATTTTAAATCCAACTACCATAGACGAATCTTTTTTACGTTTAATAGCAACAGTTGGTGTGTCTTCCATTTCTATTGTTTCTGTTGCATTTCTTATTTTTAATCTATCTGAAATTTCTTCTATCTCTTTACCATAAAATTCTTTTACTTTACTTCTTATTACATCTTCTTTTCCTACTAATACTACTTCTGCTTTTACTTTATTTATTGCATTTACTGCTCCTTTTATATTGGCGTCTGGCGCATTGTCTCCACCCATGGCATCTAATACTATTTTCATTTAAAGTTCCTCCTAAATTACAAGTCCTACTTCATTATATTTTTAACATATCTATTTTATTATGCTTTAATAAAAAAAGCAAGTAATTTTATATAAAAAAAGATGTAATATTAAATATTACATCTTTCTTTATTATTAATCATATTTAGCTTATGCTAAGATATCAGAAACAACTCCTGAACCAACTGTTCTACCACCTTCACGAATAGCGAATCTTAATCCTTTTTCGATAGCGATAGGTGTGATTAGTTCGATTGTCATTGATACGTTATCTCCTGGCATAACCATTT
>CALYAH010000024.1 GCA_944393455.1 uncultured Clostridia bacterium | reverse complement strand
TTGTATTTAATATCACTTGCAACACATTCTTATACAAAAATTGTTTATAAAAGTCTATTGGTACATATTTTAGAAATACTGCATTTTTCCCTTCTCTAGATATCGCTGTTAAAGAAAGTCCTGACATTGAGAAAAGAACCTGTAATGCTCCTAAAATAACACATACCATTTCAGAATTAAAAGTAAGTTCTCTTAAAGCATTTTGAATTGTATCATCACTTTGAATCATACTATCAATAATAGGAATAACAACACTTCCTATTATAATTACTGAAATTAATATTAAAATAACAGGAAAGATCATTTGCATAAAAAATGTTGGATTTCTATATAATTCTTTAAACTCTCTTTCTATATAAGCTACACTTATTCTTTTTGCCTTTACTTCTTTGACTTCATTAATTTTACTTTTCTTATTTGATATTACTCCTGTTGTCCCGATTAAAATATTTTTTAAATACATTTTTCTTCCAACTGCCAAAAGTAATGTAAATCCTATTAAATTATATATAATTAGCTTTCCAAAATTTATTAAACAATTGCCTAAATCATTTGGATTAGATAAGATTTCTACTGATGGATTTATTATTAAAAATCCTTCACCTAATTTAGCATACATTTCATCTACTGTTTCTATTTGTTCTTCTATATTGCTAGTTTGAGCTTCTTGTTGTTGCACGGTATTGTCTGAAAATTGATTCATTACACTAGTCTCAAAACTTAGTACTATTACTAGTAAAAAAATTGTTATTAATGATTGATAAATATTTCTATTTTTTATAATTCTAAAAAGTTTCATTAATAAAATTGTAATAAAACTGATAATAGTAACTAATAAAATAGGAAACATTAAAAATATAATAGGCATTACAAGATAATACAATAATGAAGTACTTGTTAGTAATCCATAAATGAGTAATGGTATAAATCCAAATATTAACTCATTTATATATACTATTGTTAAAAATACTGCATATTTAGCCACTAATAATTCTAAAGATGATATTGGCATAGGCAATACATATTCTAATTCCTTAGAAAATAACAGAACATTCGTAGCTATCAAAACAATTTGAAACATTAGAAATATTGTTAATATAATAAAATATATATTTAAAAATATTTCTGGGTAACCCGTTGTTTTAAGAAAACCTATTAATTTATAACTAATAAAAGCTACAGTTATTGCAATAAAAATTACCATCCAAAAAAATGTTGATCTTTTATTTATTTTTCTACTTTCTATATTAAATATTTTAAAATTTTGGTAAAAGTCTTTTAAAAAGACCTTAGTTAAACTTTTTATTCTATTCCACATTTTTTGTTATCTCCATAAATATTTCTTCTAAAGAAGTATTATTTTTAAATTCTTCTTTTATTTCTTTATATGTTCCTAAAAGTATTATTTTTCCGTCATTTATAATTCCTATTCTGTCACACAATTTTTCTGCTACTTCTAATATATGTGTAGAAAAAAACACAGCATTTCCCTCTTTTGCATGTTGTTTCATTTTTTCTTTCAGATAATATGAAGATTTAGGATCTAGACCAGTCATTGGTTCATCTAGAATCCAGTTCTTAGGATTATGCAATAAAACACCAATCACAATCATCTTTTGTCTCATTCCATGGGAATAAGTTTCCATTTTATTATTTAAAGCATCATAGATATCAAATTCTTTAGCAAGCTTTGCTATTCTTTCTTTTCTTACTTCTTCTGGTACTTGATACATATCTGCAATAAAATTTAAATACTCAAATCCTTTTAATTTTAAAAACATATCTGGAGTATCTGGAACAAGTCCTATGCCTTTTTTCGCTTCTACAGGGTTATTTGTTATACTGTTTCCATCAATAAAAATATCTCCATCATCTATTTCTAATATCCCTGTCATCATTCTTATTGTAGTTGTTTTTCCTGCACCATTTGGTCCTAAAAATCCAAATATTTCTCCATCTTTTATTTCCAAATTAATATTATCTATTACTTTTTCGCCTTTCCTAAAACTTTTGGATACCTTTTTTAATTCTATCATAAAAACTTTTGGGATATATACATATTATATAGTATATATCCCCTCTCCTTTCTTTATTCTATACTGAATGACATAACAAAATCTGTTCCTTCTTCTATTCTCATTATTACATTCATATTTCTTTGTTGACTCTTGTCGCTATTATAAATTATTACTCCCATTATACCTAAATTTCCTTGTTCTTCATATGTATTATATTCAACATAATTGTAATCAAATAATTTTGTTTTTATATCATTTTCAAAAGCTTGTTCTGTTTGATAATAATTATTTTTAAAGTTTTCATCTAAATGATTATATACATATTCATAGTCTCTTAAGTTAATTGCACTAAGTATTTTTTCTATGTTCATTCCTATTTTGTTTTGTCTGTCTGCACTTTCATATTTTTCTAAAAATTCTGGTAAATCTATTGTATATGTATCTAGCATAATTTCAAAATCCATAACAGCATTTTCTTTTATCAAATAGTAATTTCCTAAATCATCTAATATAACATATTGAGTATAATTTTCTCCATCCTGAATTTGATACTTAGCTACATTAATTCTTTCTACAATATCTTGGTTATTTTGAATATATTGTTGAAATTTCTCAAAATTTCCAAACCTTTTTGTTTTATATTCTTCTTCTAACATATCATATGCTTTTTGTAAGTTTGTTTTAGTAAGGCTCTTATAATAAGCAACATATCTTTTTAATAATGCATCATATTTAGTTGTTATAATAATAAATTGATTATTATCATTTTTTTCTATTGGACTCATATTTGCTTCATCTGTTCCTATATTTACCTTGGTCATGTCTGTATTTTCTGCCAAAGGATAAATAGAATATGTTGTATTATTATAATCAAGAGTTACTATAAATTTTCTTTCCCCAAATACTTGCTCTGTTTCTGAATCTTTAAGTTCTCCTGTAACTTTAAATATTTCATATTCTTCCATAGAATAACTATCTATTTCTATTGGTGTAAAAGCAACCGTATTATCTAATCTTTCTGATTTTTCAAACACATTTGCTTGCGTAATCTCATTGGTATCTATATATTCTTTGCTTAGCATGTTATATATCTCTTTGCTTTTTTCTTCTATATCGGTTTGGATGTTAACCCCATCCTCATAAAATAAACTGTTGTAATATCTTTCTATACAGTAAGAGATAGAATAGAAAATATTAGGGTCTTTTACCTTATTTGTTTGATAAAGAGTACTTTCATCTCCGCCTTCATTTTCTGCATTTTCAACATAATTTTCTGTTACTTCTTGATTAGATTGGTTATTTTTTAAGGCAATCGCTATTATAATAATCATAATAACTATTATAATCGAAATAATTATAATAATATTTCTAATCTTCTTCATTTCTATCCTCCTTATTCAAATCTAAATACGTGAGTATATCTATCTCCATTGCTATTTTTAATATTTGCCGTTGTAACTCCTCTTTCTTCATTCATAGCCTCTATATCTTGGCCATTACCAATATAAATTGCAACATGTCCTGTTCTATTTCCACTTGCAAATCTAACTAATATGTCTCCTGGTTGCATTTGATTAAATCCTACTTCTTTACTTGTTCCTTTATATTTTTTATATCCATCACTTGAACTTGGAACACTAATTCCAACTTGTTTGAAACACCAATATACAAATCCAGAGCAGTCAAATGTATCTGGTCCTTTTGATCCATAAACATATCTACTTCCTAATTTAGATCTTGCAATATCTATTACTTGAGTGTTACCTATTGCTTCATCTGTAACTTCCACTCCACATGCCGCATATAAATCTCTCATAAATCCTAAAACATTATTTGCCCATGCTGGTGGTGGTGGATCAGCACAATATACTTCCCCTATTTGTTGAACGCTATATCTACCAACTCTAAAATAGTAACTTCCCCATATAGTAGATGTAACAAATTTTTCTAAGTTTTCTTGTGGTGATGCATATTGAATGTGTCCTAATGATGTTAAACTTGTCCAGTTATTCTCTCTAACCCATGAGGTATCAGCTGTACCCACACCAGATTCATCTCTTAATAGTCCATATATAAATACAGCATTTATATGGTATTGTTCTTCTATCTCAATAACTTTATCTAATATTAATAATGAATTACTTAACATTTGTCCTGAAGCCCATTTTGATAACCCAGCTCTTAAAGTTTCTTTTGGCACTGTTGGTGCAGCATTAGGTTCATCTGTTTTAACAATCAAGTCACCTGGTGCTAAAGTAGAGCTTAAAAAGTTTCCTGGGTCAAATATTCCAAAATCAAATTCTGTTACACCAAAATTAACTTTTTTATCTGTTGCTATATATAGCAAGTATTTTACTAAATCCACCATATCTGCTGTATCTTCATTTGTTTCTAATATTTCAAAAAGCCAACTTGCTACATTTTTTATATTACTTTTATTTTTCTTGTATTCTTTTTTGTTAAATATAGTTATAAAATTTGGTTCTTCTGCCTTTTTATCTATTTTTTCTTGTATTTTACATGGTTCAGAAGTGTATTGCATACTTTCAACAGTATTAGTTATTGTATCTTTTATATCTTTATATTTAGAATATTCTTTTACATGTATCCTTTTTACTGCTGAATATGATTGCCCTCTATCATGTGCGGAATTTATTACTTGCGTTACCACTTGGTCAATTTTTTCATGGTCATAGTCATCTGTATCATATTCGTATGTTATTTCTGTAGGATAATCTGCTTGGTCTGGTTCTTCTTTTTCCTCAGTTGTTGTTGTAACTTGTGTTTCTCCTTTTTTGTATTCTCTCTCATATTTAACTATCCATACATCTGCTTTAGTTAATCCAATCTCTAATGTATTTGTTTCAGTTACAATTGTTTTTGTATATGTGTAAGTGTCGTGTTCTGATACATAATCTGTAAATTCTGGTATATTTTGTGAAACACCTGCTTGCGGTACTGATACTGTTCCAGAAACAAGATTTTTATTTTCTTTTTTAAATGTCCACTTATCTTCATCTGTATTTTTAGTATAATTGTCATGTATTGTAATTTCAATATCGCTATTATAAACTAAGTCAGCTACTTCTAATACAAAATCTTCTTCTTCTCCAACTACTAATAGTGCCCATAAAAAGTTGAATGGCATTGTGAATTTATCTACTAATTCTTGATAATTTACAGTTGTTGTTGTCATATTATAGGTTGTATTTGACTCATTTTCTTTATCTTTTAATGCCGGGTCGTCTGTTGTTATTGTTGTTGTTATTTGGCTCCATGTTGCAACTTCAATCGAATATGATTTCACTGTAGTTTCTATTTTTCCGTATTCTTTTTCATCTTCTTCAGTATTACTTTCTTCTCCACCTGAAATTGTAGTTGGTGCTCCTGCTTGCCATCCCCATCCAAGCCAGCCACATTTACCATCAAGTACGTTTCCTTTTTCTTCTTGCCATTTTATCCAATCTTCTAATGAACTAGTTTTTATTTCACCTACATTGTCCATTACTTGTCCATTACCTATGTAAATTCCAACATGTCCTGCGCTACCTGTACCAGTTCCATATACAGCTGCTCCAACTGGTATATTATCTTTACTTGTATCAACACAGTTTTGTTTAAAAGCAAGATATGCCGTTGCTATATAGTTGTTTCCTAAACCTGCATTAGCATAAACTTGTCTAACCCATGACTGACATAATCCTGCCCCTGGTGAAGGTGTTTCCTTTGCTGCTTTAACAATAGCATCTGTTATATCTGTTGTCATATCACTAGTAGAATAATCACTAGAAGATGTTGTATTTTGTTTTATAATGAAATGGCTTAAAGCATTTTGCTTGGCTGTTTCATCTCCATTTTCATTATACTGTTCTATCCAGTTATAAAAAGTATCTATATCTGTGTATTTTAATGTAGATACATTGCCTTGGTCATCTGATCTTTTAAGTTTAATTATTCCTTGTAATTGATTTTTAGTTAAATCCACACTTTTCCAATCAATTTCATCATCTGGATTTGCTCTCATATCCGGAAATTTAGTTATTAGCTCTGCATTCATTAATTTAGCTAATGATTCTGGTCCTGACAAATATTCTTCTACTCTACTACCATTTGCAACTAATTCATTCCAAATGTCTTCTGCTGTTTTTCCTGCTGTTATTGTTCCATCACTGTTAATTGATGCTTCTGATTCATATACTGCACTTCCAAAACCTGGGCTACTCCAATCATCTTCTTTATAAGTTCCATCATCTACTGTTATAAAATACACAAAAGATGGAATAAGTACCAAAAGAAAGATAATAATTATCATTATTGGTAATAATATAAATTTTAAAGCTCTTTTTCCCCATTTTGCAATACTATTTTTTAGTTGTTTTTTTAGTTCATCCATGCTATCACCTCTCTTTGCTACATATTTACTCCTATTTCTTCTATTTGTGCATTACTAATTATTTTTGTATTAGAATCATAATTCATGACTATATCGGAAAACGCAAGTCTTTGTATATCTTTACTAGAGTTGTAAGAACTATAATATTTAATTGTTATTGTTCTTGAATGATTTCTAGTTATTGTTAAGTCTGCTTCGGTTAATTCATGGTTATATGAAGAATATTTAACTCCTTTGTCATCTTCTATATACATACTTTTCATGTCTCTTTTAGTGTCTAATAAAATATCACTTTGTGAATTATTATCTATTTTTATTGTGTATGTTTCATAATCCATATAAGTATTCTTATTTAAAACTTCTATTTTAATATTATCTTTTTCATTACTTTTGTTTATCTCTGTTCTTTTTATATATCTATTTATGTTTAACTTGTCATTATCTATAGTGATATAATCTTGTAATGTATCCTCACTGACTTTTCCTGTTGCAAGAATATCACCTGCAATTTCAACTTTATAAATATTCCCTGTCCAATTTTGTATATTACAATTAATATCTTGTCCATTAAATATCTTAGAAGCATAAGAATTCACAAACGTATCTAAAGAAGGATACATCTCTTCTTTACACTCATTTGTAAGTAATTCATATGCCTCCTCGTATTTTTGTTCATTACAATTAGTTAAAAATCTTTCTATCATTTCTTGTGCTGTTTTTAAATTTTTAGTTGACACACTTTCTCCCGATACTCCTGATTTATCTGAACTTATAACTACATTACTTTGACCATTATTAAGATCTTCTGTTGTTTGAACCTGCTGAAGTGTTTCTTCTTCTGGTTTTGCCTCAATAAGAGCATTTACTAATTTTAATATTAAAAATAGAAAGAAAATAATTATTAAGGACATCCAAATACTTTTTCTATTTTGATTATAAAATCTAATTATATTTCCCATAATTATTTTCTCTCCTTTTTTTATTTATAATTATCTTCTTTAGTCTCATTAAATTTTTTAATTTGATCCATTGTTTTTCTAGCCATTCTATCTGCTTGTTCGTTAGTATATCCCTTTTGTTGATATTCATCTGAAAATGTTTCTCTCCATTTTCCTGCATTACTTGATTTATAATCATTTCCAACTCTCTTAGAATACTTAACTAAAGCTGAAGCTTGTTTTACATTTGATACTTCATTAGTATCCATCATCTTCTTAGCAGCTATTATATCATCAGCATCATTAACATTGTTTCGTAAGAATTGTTCAACTACCCCTCCATCATCTAACATTCTTTTTGCTTCTTCTTTATCAAAGTTATGTCTTATCTTATCTCTATTTTCTTTTCTAAAGTTTTTAATGTAATCTTCTCTTACTAAGTCATCATACTGTCTACTATTATAGGCAGGGTTATCATGTGAACGTAATGTTTGTATTGAATCAACTGCTTGATCTCCTATATTTCCTCCTAAAGCATATCCAGCTCCTATTCCTGCTGCCGTATATTGTGCTGCTTGTGTAGGATCTCCTGATGCTATTCCTGCTGACAACGCTGCTGCTCCTAAAGCCGTTGCTCCTGCTACCGTACCAGCAAGTCTTATTGCTCCTCCAGGAGATTTTTTTACTGACATCTTAGCTCCTTCTTTAAGTTTATATAATTGTGATTTTCCATAACGTCCTAATCTTTTTGGTGCATTTTTTATTTTTTGCTTACCTCTTCTTACCCATCTTTCTGCCAGACTTTCTCTTTGTTGATTCATCTGTTGTTGTCTTTGCTGATTCAATCTTGCTTGCTCTTGTTCAACAAATGCTCTTTCTTCGTCTGTTAGTGTTTGATTTCTCATTTCATTAATGGCTTGTTGTTCTTCATCACCATCTGTTTCTCCTAAAGCTCCCTTTGCCATTTCACCTGTTGTATCTAAGGTGCTATTCATTCTAGGATTTACTGCTGATTCATCATCTGAAGAAGTCGCTGTACTCGCTGAAGATGTACTACTTCCACTACTTCCCTTAGAACTTCCTTTTAAGCTTCCTAACTTATTAATCGCTGTCATCGCAAGTGCTGCACCGGCAGGTCCTGCAAGTAAGCCTGGTGTTTGCGCTTTTTCAAATCCGAAAAGGTTTCTCAATAATCTTTCTGCTGGAATCATAAATCCTATTGCTACAATGCTATATAATAAGTTTTCACTTGCTAAGGTAAACGCTGATGTAACTAATACATAATACAATAGTAAATGCATTGGTTGTATTAATAGATTGAAAATATACTCTTTAAACCATTTATCAAATCCCTGCGCTGATCCATCATTCATTTTATCAATTGGATATGTTACTGCTACAAGTGGCGCAATAATTGTTAAGAATGCCATATATAAAACCCTTCTTAAATATGTAAATACAAAAAATACTGTATAACATACCATAATTAAAAAACATAGTCCATATCCTACATATTGAGCTCCCCAATTTGCCATTTGTGTTTGTAATCTAAGCTTTCCTAACAAGTTAGTTGGATACATTATATATGCACATTCTTTTGTGTTACTTAATTGAGTTCCATCTTCTGATAATGGATTTCCTTCATCATCAAAAAGAATACTAGATTGTCCATTCTCATTTAAAACTTTACTTATCTCATGTTCATCATCATCTGGTATACGCACAGCATATCCATTTTTATCTACACTTGTAGAAACAACTTTTGTTAATTTATTTACTATTGTTACAGAAAAAGCCATAATATAATGCATTAAGAATAATAATAGCAATCCCATTAACCAATCTTGTAACATTTGTCTATATTTTGCCTTATCACTTGCTACACTTGATAACAACATTCTAATTCCAATGTATAGAAGAACTATCATCATACAAACTAATCCTATATTTCTTAAACTTACATACCATTGGCTAATAATTCCTCTCAAATCTTCAGCAATATTTTGTGATGACGTTACTACTTCATTTCCATTTTCATCTATATAATAATAATGATCTACTTCTTGCACTGGATTTCCATTTGCGTCTGTAATTACCTTTCCATCCTTATCTACGCTATCTCTCATTGCTTCTTTTATTTCTACAGGCGGACTAAAGAAATCTACATTAAATAATAAGATATTACCTTGGAAAATTTCCTCTGGACTAATTGTATATACTGGTAGATACAACAGTTCTGGTAAGTTTTCCATAACAAATGCTGCTGTACTAACTCTATCCATTCCCAAAGAATGCTGAAGTAAATCAATACACTTATCTCCAACCACTCCAAAAGCTATACCCTTTACAGCAGCTCCCATAATTCCTACGATTCCTACTCCTGACATAACAGCTGCTGCAACAAATGCTGCTGCAATAAGTGCTCCAACTACTTTTCCTAATATATCCCACCAAGTGGATTGCATATCAACTTCTATCAGAGATTCTTGTGCGCCCATAATGGAAGAATGCATAATCTCTAAAATACCATCACCTAATGAAACAACTAAAGATAAAACTGGTGATATTAGTTTGCCTCCAAATTCAACAACGTCTGCTCCTAAACTCGGCTTTGCTACTATAAATTCAAATAAAATTATGAATATGAGCACAATTATAATTTTGGTCCATATACTTTTATTAGTAAAAAACTTCATAAAGTTACCTCCAATTTAGTTCTTTTTAATTCTTGCTAATTGATTTAAATTTGTTTCAACAAACTCAAATTCTTTTCTCGTTGGTGTTATTTTTAATATTGCCGTATCTCCGCCTACTTTCAATAAGCCTTCTCCTCTTTGGCATGTAACTAAGAAGTTAGCTTCTCCTTCTGAAAGTTTAAATACCTCTTTTAAGTATTGTATTTCAGACTTATCTTGTGCTAAAAATAATTTAGTATCAGAAGAAGTTAAAACTGCTTGTGCCTCTGGCTTCTCATAGAAATCTTGAAATCTTTGAGAAATAATTGCTAAAGATACATTTCTTTTTCTAGCACGTCTAGCCATTTTGTTTAAAAAGTCTACTGCTTCTGGATAAGGAAGTAACATCCACGCCTCGTCTACCAAAACTCTCTTTTGAGTAGCCTTTTTTCTATCCTCACTATTTTTCTTAACAAACTTCTCCCAAATCCAAGAAAGTAATATTTGTTGTGCAAGTGGTCTTGCAAATCTTTCTTCTAGTTGTGATATATCTAAGTTTATAAAAGGTGCCCCTTCTAAAAGTTCAAAAGTAGATTGTCCATCAAAATATGCCATTTGACCATCATATTCTCTAATATATTGTTTCATAACTTTTAGTAAATAACTATAATGATATTGATAATCTGGATTATTATTATCTTTTGCTTTTGCTTGTAATCTTCTATACCAGCTACCAATTGTTGGCATTTTCTTCTTTTGTTTAGAAAGAATTTCGCCTCTTACAATGTCTCTACTATTTTGTTCATATAAACTATTAGGATTACTTGTAATTCCAAGAGCTGCATATTCTTCTGCTACTGTCTCTGCAATAATTTGCTTAGTTAACTCATTAACTTCTGTACTTCTAGTACTTCCCTTTGCCATTGTAAGCAATCCTTGCGTTACGTCTTCTACTTTGTTTTCTACATTTAAAACAATTCTATCTTTACCTGTAATTTCATCTTTAATTGTTTCTGTTTCTATATCAAAAATATTAATAATTGTTTTAGAAGTAGGACTTATTACTACATTGATGCCTCCTAAACTCTCTGCCACAACTGTATATTCACCTTCAGCATCTAATGCTAAACTTTCAATTCCCATTAGTACAGATGACCTTGATACTAAAGTTTTCATCGTTACAGATTTTCCAGCTCCTGATTTAGCAAATATAACCATATTATAGTTGGTTAATGAACTATGGAAATTATCAAAAAGAATTGGTGTTCCTGTTTGTTTGTTAAATCCTAATGGTACTCCTGATGGATGTCCAATTTCTGAAGTTGTAAAAGGAAATACCGTACCCATAGAATTTCTATCAAATGTATGACTTTTACTAATTTGATTATTCATTAATGGTAAGTTAGATTGAAATGCCTCTTCTTGTATTCCCCAAGCACTTTTTATACCTACTAATGTTTTTGACATTTCAGATGCTAACATTTTAGTATATCTGTCTAAATCTTCTAAGGTATAAGCAAACAAAGTTGAAACAATAGTTGCTTCATATAATTTATTAAAACCTGCTGCAATTTCATCTCTTAATTTTTCTGCCTCAAATCTTTTTTGCGTAATAGTACTTTCTCTATTGATGTTTCCTCTATCAGCTGCTACAATTCTTTCTGTTTCTAATTCATTAATAACTCTATTTAAATCATTTTGTGACTTTTCCTCTTTTACCGGATGAATATAAATTGAAGTATTAATATCTCCAAATAAATACATATCCCTAAGCAATTCTGGAAAAGTACACATTCTAGGAAGAGTTGATACAAAGAAACTTCTTGCATATCTTTTTGTATTAGATATGATTTCTAAATGATCTATATTAGAAGCATCAATACCAGATGGAGCTATTAAATCTTTTATTGTCTTTTTTCTTAAAATCTCTTGTTCTGGTTCTGATTTATAAGCTTGTTCTTCATGTGTTTTTTTATTCTTCTTCATTAATACCCTCCTCCTCTTTAGTTATTTTCTTTTTTCTACCTCTTCTTCTTGTTGTTGTTTTAACTGTCTCTTCTTCTACTTTTTCTTCTCCATTTATTTTGCTTTTAGCAGCATCTGCTACATCTTTACCAATAAGACTTTCATTTTCTTCTACCATATAACTAGCCATCTGTCTTATTAACTCATCCATTTCTGCTTCTTGTTGTTTTACTCTTCTTGCATTTTCTCTTTCTTCCATAACTTCCATTACTGTTTCATTTGCTAATTTTTTTGCTTCGTACTCTACTTTTTTGTCTAGTTCTTTCATTCTTTTATCTAGAACATCTTCTGCTGTTGAGTATAGTTCATCATATCCTGCATTCAAGGCTTTTTCTAAGTCATATACTTCTGATTCATCTCTGTTATATGCTACATATAATAATTCCGCTAGCTCTTCTGAGTTTAATATTTTTCCATTCACCCCACAAACTGCCAAGGCATTAATAATTGATTGTGCTTTTGTATATAATTCTGAGAATGCCATACTTGAAATTTCTTCTTTGCCAAAACTATTTGTATTAATTTCTTCTGGTACGTAATCAATAATTACATAATAATGTTTTCTTAAAATATTTTTATTTAAACTCATTTTTTCTGTATTATTAATAATATCAATTCCATATTCATATAAGTTTCTTTCTCTAGTAACATCTAATCTTGCTTTATTTATATCTTGTAGTGCATAACCTAGGCTTTCTTTCCTGTTAAGTTCCATTTGTTTTTTTATTAATCTATCTTGAATTTCTTTTACTCTTTCTTTGTATTTAATAATTCCACTTTCTAAATTAACTGTTCTTGTTTGTACATAAATTTGTATTGGATATCTTAATGTGTTTAAGAATTGTAAGAATCCTTGTTCTACACTATTTTTTTCTAAACCAGACATTAAGTCATAGTTTATTCCTTGACATTCAATTACCATTAGGAATTTATTACCATTTCTCCTTACAATCATGTTATCTTCTATTTTATCAAATTTCATGAATGAAAAAATAGATTGTTTATTATATGTGGTAATTTCACTTTGTTTAGAAGTCTGTTTAGAATCTAGTTTTGTTTTTTCCTCTCTTTTTTGTGGCTTATTCGTTTTTATCCTTAATACTAAATATACAACTACTAAAATAAACAATATAACAATCATTGCTATTAATATTACTGTAAGCAGATTTGTTATTTCATCATTACTCATCTTTTGTTTCCTCCTTCAAATAAACGTAAACTTTATTCTTTCCTCTTTTAAACATAATCCATCTTTTTATAACATCATCAATTGCCTCTCCACCAGTTTTTTCTGTAATTTTAAACTTTTTACTATCAGGCATTTTAAAAGTACCAATGCAAAAACCAATCGTTCCTAAAAATATTACAATTCCAATTCCTATTGTCTGCATTCCTAACAAATTAAATATAAGATAAAAGAACCATCCAATAACAGCTCCTATCCCTGTATATGCTAGTGCTTTTATAGAAAAGATATATAATATTCTACTCTCTCCTTTATAATTTCTTGGTATCTCATGAATTTGCATCGTCTTTTCCTCCTTTTTTGCTCTAATATTTCATTATATCTATTATAACAGATTTCTTTTTAAAAAGCGACCTTTTTCACTAGTTTTTTCATATTTAATCAAAATGTAATATTTTTGTAATAGAAGGCTTAAACTCTTGTCTCCGAAGGTTAAAGAGTTTTTTAACTTTTAAAATATAAAAAAGAAATCCAACCCTTTTTGAGTTGGATCTCTTTTTTATATTTCTTAGTTATGTACATATTAGATTGAGTTAGCAAAGTTGAATACAACACTAGCTATTGTAGAAGCTGCGAATACTAAAGCAGCACCAATTATGTAAGGTAATAAAGTCTTTTTGTATTCTGCTTTTTCCTCTGCACTACCCATCATGTATTTAATACCTAAAACAATTAACACAATTACTGATACAACAGAACCTATTGTACTAACTATTTTTACTATATCTTGTCCTAAGCTATCAATCTTAGTAGTATCGGCATTTGAACCTGCACCTGTATATTTGCTTGGATCTGCTGCTGATGATGCTGCAAAAACTGGTACTATATTAGCTACTAACATAAATGCTATTAATATCATAACTATGATTTTAGATATTTTTTTCATTTTCATATTCTTTCTCCTTTTCTTTTATTTTTTATTTTTCTCTTTGCAATGTTAAAACAAAGAACTTTAATAACTTAACATTATATTTATTATACTACAATTATAAATTAATTGCAATATTATAAATAGCACTAGCTATTACTGATGCTCCAAACACTAAGAATGCACCAATAACATATGGAAATAAAGTTTTCTTATATTCTGCTTTTTCTTCTGTGCTTCCTAACATATATTTTATACCTATTATTACTAATACTATAACTGAACATATAGAGCCAATTGTAGAAATAACTTTAATTATACCTTGTCCTACTCTATCCACAGCTGCTTGGTCATCTTGAGGTAAAGCAGTTCCAGTCATATTCCCCACAGAAAAAGCATCTACATTAATTATATTTCCTAAGATAATAAAAATCAATACTATTATTATTAAAATTTTTATACTTTTTTTCATTCAATCACCTACTTTTACATGTTCAACAAGATATTTACTGCTATTTTCCAAATTCCAAATGCTCCAAATACAACAAAACATCCAACAATATAAGGAATTAACATTTGTTTTATATCTGCCTGTTCTTCTGTAGATCCTACCATATATTTCATTCCTAATATTATCCCTACAATGACTGCTACAACTATTCCTATCCCTAATAACAAATTATACAAAAAATTCGAAGTTGAACTTAATTCGCTTTCATTTATATGTGCTGAGCTTTCTCCTCTTGTAATAAAATCTTTTGCACTTTGCATAACACCATCTGGTGTGTTTGGTGTAGATGTTGTACTACCTGATGAGCCACCTGTTCCTGAAGACCCCCCCGTTCCTGAAGAACCGCCTGTTGATGGGGTTGTTGTGTTTGAAGAACCGCCTGTTGATGAATTTGTCGTGTTTGAAGAGCCACCTTTACCAGTATTTGGATTATATACTGAACTATTTGTAGCAGCTACTTTATATGCTATTTCTAAATTACTCCACTCTTCTGAAGAAGCATACACTTTACTTATATTAATCAATACAATTATACTTGTTATAATCAATGTAATTACTACTTTCTTTTTTTTCATAATTTTTCTCCTTAAATCAAATTATAAGATACCTTTTGCTACTCCAATTACAATTTCAATTATAATATTAATTGAAAATACTAACAGAGCTCCTATAACATATGGGAACATTGTCTTTTTATACTCTGCTTTTTCTTCTACACTTCCTAATAAATATTTTATACCCATTACAATCAAAACAATTACTGAGACAATTGAAGCAACCGCTCTAACCGCACCAATAGCAATATTACCTATTCTTTGTATTTCAGAAGCATTACTTGCGTCTGTTGTACTTGTTGGTGCATATGTGTTAGTGTTAAAAGTAGTTGCCAATGATTCTGGTACAAAAAAAGTATATAAAATTATAAATACAGCTATTATCAAAAAGGCTATTTTTAAAATTTTTCCTTTTTTAAACATAACAATTTACCTACTTTCTTTCTATTAACATTATTATATCTTATAAAAAAACTTTTTTCAACTTTTTCAAATTTTTTTATGATTTTTTGTATAATTTTGTCGATGTAAAAAAACAAAATAAAAGTCTAGAAATATTAATATTTCTAGGCCTTTATTTTTGGCGGAGATGAGAGGGTTCGAACCTCCGCGCCCCTTTCGGGACCTAACTGTTTAGCAAACAGTCCCCTTCACCACTTGGGTACATCTCCATTTTATAAATAAAAGTTAGATA
>CALYAH010000023.1 GCA_944393455.1 uncultured Clostridia bacterium | reverse complement strand
ATTTTTTTTTTTTTTTTTTCCATGAATTAATTTTTTTCTCTTTCTATTATATGAGTTAAATAAGCAATAGATTTTTTTCTTTGTTCATCTATCATCTTTTCTATGTTTTTATAATCAATTTCTTTTTCTATATTTTCATTTTCTCCGTCCACTATTTCTCTTTCTCTTAGATGAAATATATCCATAATATTTTCTAGTCTAGCATTCGCTTTTGCAGGAGGTGGTTGTAATTCAAGAAAGAAGTTTTTTTGATAAATTATAGAAAAAGCCACTCCATGAAAAGAATTTGTGACAACATATTCTGCGTTATCTATATATCCCAGCCATTCTTCTGGGCTAATTCCCCCAACATACTTAGCATTTACTTCTTTTTTTCTATCATTAGAAATATAAATTAATTCACATCCTTTTTCTTTTGCTAATTTTTCTGCGAATCTAAAGATACTTTTTGATTTTCTTATTATAAATAAAACAATATATTTTTTCTTATTGTCTGGCATTTTTTCAATGAATTGCCATTCTTCTTTTTTTAGTAAAAAAGTTGGATCTAAATCTATCCTAGCTTCTTTATTTATTAATTCTTTAATAATTATTTGTCCTTGTTTTTCTCTTACAGATATTTCTTGATATTGTTTTAATAAATTCATATATTGTTTTCTATATCTTTCTTCGACTTTATCTGCTCCAAAACTAGCTGCATATGAATATTTCTTAGTATTGTCTTTTACGAAATCCAAAAAATATGTAGTATCAAAATCTGTTGACTCTGCTCTCCATATTTGATCGCTTCCTGAAATAAACTTGTCAAATAAATAATTTGTATTTTTCAATTCTTGTTTAGTATAATACTTTTTATCAGTTAACTTCAAATATTTTTTTTCAAATCTTTCAAAGGCCATCTTTTTCTTTTTCTTTCTTTGATACCATAACAAATTCGAAACGAATTTTTTTAAATTTGTTGTTTTAGGAAATGGATCATATAAAGAATTCACTTTATTGCATTGATAATCTATTAATCTAACTTCTGCTCCTAATTTTTCTATACTGTTTTGCAAAGCATAAGCCTGAAGTACAGCTCCATAGTTAACTGCATTTTGAAATGTTAAAATTCCAATTTTCATATTTTTCTCCTTATATATATATTGATACTTTTTGATATAAGCGTTCCCCTAATCTTATCACACCATAAAAAATTTTGCAAATAAATTTCATTACTTTATTTTTAGTTGATAAGTATATAATTTTTTCTTTTACAGTAGGTCTTTGTTTCTGCTCTATTATGTTATTAAATTCTTTTTTAATATTCTTTGTATCATTCATTTTGTAATAATTAATGATTTTTTTTTCTTTATATATTTTTTTTACCAGTTCAACATATTTTTGTTTTTTTTCTTCTGGCATATCAATATTTTTTACAACTGTAAGTATTGTATTTTCTTTTTCATTTATCTTCTTTAACACTGCTTTGTCTTGATTCTCTATACGAGAGTGACTTCCTTTTCTAACTACATATGTAAACAATATTTTATTAATATAGCCACATTTGTAATAATAGGCTATAGGCAACATCATTTGCCAATTTTGTCCAATTTTTGATTCATATATCTGTTTTTCAGGAATTGACTTTTCAAAAGCTTCCCTAGTTACCATATAACCACCCGGTGGATAATAAACATTATAACCTGTTATTAAATCTTTAAATAAATTATCTTTTTTTAAATTCTTTACATGTCTTTTTAATATTCCTATTTTTTTATTTAAATTATTTTCATTCACTACTTCAGTTTTGCAAATTACCATTCCATATTTTGAATTTTTTTGCAAAAAGTCCACTTTTTGCCTTATATTATCTTGTTTTAAAATATCATCACTATCTACCCACATTAGATATTTTCCTTTGAAAATCTTTAATCCTTGATTAAGAGCTGCAGCCTGTCCTTTATTTTCTTGGAAAATATACTTAAATGTCCATCCCTTTTTCTCTAATCTTTCTTGATATGATAGTATAATTTTTTCTGAGTTATCTGTAGAACCATCATTTATTATAATAAATTCTACATTGTTATAATCTTGAGAAAGTAATGAATCTAAAAATGGTTTTAAATATTTTTCTCCATTATAGCATGGTGATATTACACTTACTAATTCTTCATTCATTCTTATCTTTCCTTTATCATTTCTAAATATTTATTTTGTAACCTTTTAGCTTCTACTTTAATATCATAACCTGCGTCTTTAGCTTCTTTAATATGTGAATATCTGATTTCTGATTGTTTCTTGCATCTCAATATATGTTCAATCCATACTTCTTTATTCTCTTGTAATGTTATATATTGTATCAGTTCCGTAATCTTCGTTTCTTTTGGTACAACATCAGATACTATACATTTTAATCCAGATATCTGGGCTTCAATAGTCACCATTCCTAAACCTTCGTATGTAGATGGAAATAAAAATAAGTCCATTACTTGGTAATATTTTTCTATGTCATTTTTTTGTCCCAATAGTAGAACATTAGTCTCCATATTGTATTCTTTTATTTTTTCCTTTATCTCTTCTTCTTTAGGTCCTGTTCCTATTAATAATAATTTTAAGCATTCTTTCTTTAAATCTATTGAGCGTAATAATTCAATAATAAAATCTTGATTTTTTTGAGGAGTAAATCTTCCAATATTACCTATTACGTATTCATTGTCTTTGATATTAAATTTTTTTCTTAAATCTTTTCTTATCTGCTCATTATATTGAAATTTCTCTATATTTACTGCATTTTTCATAATATACACTTTTGGTAACTTTTTTTGAAAAACATATTTAGCTGCATCTTCGCTACAAGCAAAATAATAATTTGCAGTCCATTGATTTAACTTTTTATAAATCTCATAGACTATATTTTTCATTTTCCCCTTTGGAAATTCTAATAGATGAGAATGTGCAATTCTTACTTTTACTCCTGCTATTTTAGCTATAATAAGATAAAAAAAACACATAATACTCATGTGAACATGTACAATATCAATCTGATTATCCTTCATAATTTTATATGTTTCTTTAATAGCTTTCCACAAGTTTTCTTTCTTACAAGTTACCTTATGCAAATCACACTCTAATTCCTTAAATAAATTTTCGCATTCCTTAACAGGTTCATTATGGTACATAATATGAATTTCGAATTTCTCTCTATCCATATTTTTAAAATAATTATATACGACAGATTCTACTCCGTCCACCAAGTAATCCACCCATCACATGTAAAATTTTTATTTTTTGCATAATATTACCCCAATTTGATTTTTCTATATATTTTTCTTAAAATAATTAATATGTTCGCAATTAATTTTAATATAGTTATATTTTTAACCAACAGTATTGAAATACTTATCTTTATTTTTAAATCTCCTACTTTTTTTTGAATATTTTTTAAATTTTTTTCTATTTCTTTATTTAGTATATATCGCTCTAAATTTTTTTTTATTTCTCTAGGATTTTCTGTATCTATTATTGCAGTTATCCCTGATAAGCATGTATATACATAATTCTTTTCAATATAATCTGTTGGATATCCGAATTTATCATATAATTCTCTTTGCTTCTTTAAATTTTCTAGTTTAATATATATTTTATCTGGTCGAGATTTTAAACTAAGTCCTTCTTCCGAAGAATAATATTTATATAAAATTTTATCAATATAAATGGCGTTATCTATTATTTCTATATTTTTTAAATTGAATCTATAATCTTCGCCTGAATTAATATTTTCATCAAAAAATATATTATATTTTTTTAAAATTTCATGTTTATATACCTTATTCCATATTTGATTAAACAGATACTTTCCTTCCATTTTTTCTATAAAAATGTGCTTATCTTTGCCATTTTTTAAATATGTAACATTTGTGTTCATCAATTTTGTTTTATTTTTATTAGTGTGTATTCTATCATATCCAAAAATAATTAATTCATTTTCATTATCCATATATTTTTCGACTGTCTCTAATGTATCTTTATAATACTCGTCATCTGAGTCAACAAACATAATATAATTACCTGTTGCACTTTTCATTCCTAAGTTTCTTGCACTACTCACCCCGGTATTATTAATTTTAATGTATTTTATTTGACTATATTTTTCAGAATATTTTTTACATATTTGATCGCTATTATCAGTCGATCCGTCATTAATTATTATTAGTTCATAATTTTTATAAGTTTGATTGATGATGGAATTTATTACCCTAGATAAAGTTTTTTCTGAATTATATACTGGAAGTATAATTGATATTTTTTTTGTGAACATATTAATCTAAACTCCTAATTTTTTCTTAATATTCTCTTAGCAACTTTTTTTATTTTGTTATAAATTCCTAATTTGGCTAAAACTTTTCTTATAGTTCTTTCTACTTTTACTTTTATATTATCTGGAAAATATTTATTAAAAAATTCTTCCTCTTCTAATTGATTAATATCTTTAAAGAAATTTTCTCTATTTTGATTTTTTGACACACTAAAGTACATTTCTTTAACACCTTGAACAATATCATCAACATCTATCTTTTTATAATCAAACTGATTACTAATCTCATCAAAAACTTTTTTACCTTTTTTCGTATGAATTAAAATTCTACTTGTTCCTTTGTCATCATCTAATTTATTATCGAATTTTTCAACCTCAAAACAATCCCATATAGTAAAATCACTAACTCTATATTGTTTTTTAAATTGACAATTATAACAAGATGGTCTAACCGATAAATCTTCAAAAAAAGCTCTTAAAAAAGGGTCTGTTTCTACACCAGCCTGATATATCTTATTATCTGCTTTAATGGTCATTGTAGAATATTTATATCCGTACTTACTTTTATCCCTAAATAATACTTGAATAATGTTATTCATTTTAAGCTTTTTCTTCTGATAATGCAGATATTTTCTCCATACTAAAGGTGATGGTACAGCATGACATACGACATCAACAGTTATTAGGTTTTCATACTCTTTTCCTAAATATTTTTTTAAGCCTTCTATTTGACAAGGAGTACCACTGTAGCATATCATTTTTCCTGCATTTAAAAAATCTCTTACTTCTCTAAAAGTATTTTTTACATCACTTTGAACATATTTGCTTCCTCTGAACTTTTGCAAGTCATTTATATTAGTTGTATAATTATGTTGAACATTAAAATTATTATCAAATGATGCTCCATATACAATGCCATTGTTTTTTATTACATACTCTGCAATAGCAGTAAATGCTCCACCTGAAGTACTTTGTTTTCTTACTAACACATTTTTATTATTTACTACATATGCTTCTTGTTGTATTGGCGGCTTATTGGGTACTTTATTTATAATTGGACATACTTTTTTGCATAATCCACAATCAATACATTTTTCTTTATCTATATTCGGATATAAAAATCCTTCTTCATCTTCTTTCATTTCTATGGCATTTTTTGGACATATATTTTTACATGCAGTACATCCACAACAATTTTCTTTATTTTCATTTTCTATCATCTTAATTTCTCCTTAATATAAAATGCCTTTTTTTCTTAATTAATTATGTTTTAAAGCTTTCTTTAAATATTCTTTTGAGTTATTTCTAAAATTCTCTATTTTTTTGTCTACTTTTTCAAAATTAATATTCTGTTCAAGTACTTTTTCTATGTTTTCATTTCCTTTCAATAATCTATCCTTCAAGTTCACTAAATCTAATAATGAATATATTCTTGAATTAGTTGACATTTTTGAATTTTTTTCATTAAATCTTTCAAAAGTAAAGAAATCTATATGATTTATTAAAGCAAATACTGTTCCATGAAATGAATCGGTACATACGTATTTTGCATTTTTTATCAAATTGACAAAATCTCCAGGTCCTACATCATATGGAATTTCATCAGCAAATTTATCACTATATTTTACATATTCATCACAATGATTTATAGAAACAATTTCGTATCCAGTCTTTTCCTTTAATCTCTCAACAAATTTTCTGTGCTCAATATTTTTTCCCAAAAAATAGCAAAATATATAATTTTTTTCTATTTTAGGTTTATCTGGTTGTATATCTTCCCATTCTTTTTTATTTAATAATAAAGTAGGATCACACACAAGAGATGCATCTCTTCCAGATAACTTTTTAACCATATCACATGCATTTTTCTCTCTTACTGAAATATGTTCTATTCTTTTTAAAAAATCACTATATTTTTCATAATATTTTTTAGGAATATTAGAAACTCCGAAACTAGTTGCATAAGAAATTTTATTAACTTTTTCTGGCACCCAACTCAAAGTATAATAATCAGCAACAATATTAACAGGTAGCCATAATTGATCACTTCCAACTATGACATCAGAATAATTGTTACAGTATTCAGTCATTTCTTTATAATTATAAAAGGGTTTAGTAAGTCTAAATTTTGTTTTAAATTTTT
>CALYAH010000022.1 GCA_944393455.1 uncultured Clostridia bacterium | reverse complement strand
TAGTCCTGAGATACGTATTAGTTCATCAAATGTTGTTGGTTTTGTGTCTACTAACATTCCTCTTACGAATTTTGTTCCAAATTCTGGTATTCCATAACTTCCTACTTCTGATTTTATTTGTTCTGGTTTTACTCCCAGTGCTTTTGTTGATCTAAATATTGACATTGTTTCTTTGTCGTCTAATGGTACTTTTGTTGGGTCTATTCCTGTTATATCTTGTAACATTCTAATTACTGTTGGATCGTCGTGTCCTAGTATATCTAATTTTAATAAGTTTTGGTCTATTGAGTGATAATCAAAGTGTGTTGTTATTATATCAGAATTAGGGTCATCTGCTGGATGTTGTACTGGACAGAATTCATAAATTTCTCTTCCTTTTGGTACAACTATAATTCCTCCTGGGTGTTGCCCTGTCGTTCTTTTAATTCCTGTACAACCAGAAGCTAGTCTTTGTGTTTCAGCTCTATTTATTGGTATGTTCCTTTCTTCAAAGTATTTTTTCACATATCCATAAGCTGTTTTATCAGCTATTGTACCTATTGTTCCCGCTTTAAAGGTTGTTCCTTTTCCAAAAATTACTTCTGTATATCTATGTGCCTTTGCTTGATACTCTCCTGAAAAGTTTAAGTCAATATCTGGTTCTTTATCTCCGATTAAATCCTAAAAATGTTTCAAATGGTATGTCCATTCCATCTTTATCTAATTTATGACCACATTTTGGACATTCTTTGTCTGGTAAATCAAAACCATTTTTATATCCATAGTCTGTGAAATCAGAATACTTGCAATTTGGACATCTATAATGTGGTGGTAATGAATTTACTTCTGTTATTCCTGTCATATTGGCAACAAATGACGAACCAACTGACCCTCTAGATCCCACAATATACCCATCTTCATTTGATTTCCATACTAATTTTTGGGCAATAATGTACATAACTGAGAAACCATTTTTTATAATAGAATCTAACTCTTTATCTAGTCTTTCTTGTACAATTTGTGGCAATGGGTCCCCATATAATTCGTGAGCTTTGTTGTATGCAATATCTTTAATTGTTTGTTCACATCCAGGAATATGAGGGGGACATTTTTCTGGAGATATTGGACTTATTTGATTACACATATCTGAAATTTTATTTGTATTGGTTACTACTACTTCATATTCTTTTTCTTCTCCTAAATATTTAAATTCCTCTAACATTTCTTCTGTAGTTCTTAAATATAAAGGCGCTTGATTATCGGCGTCTGTATATCCCTGACCTGCTTCTAATATACGTCTATAAACTTCATCTTGTGGATCCATAAAGTGAACATCACAAGTTGCAACAACTGGCTTATTTAATTTTTCTCCGAATCGCTACTATTTTTCTATTAATATCTCTTAAAGCTTCTTCGTCTTCTACTACTTCATTTCTAATTAAGAATTGATTGTTACCGATTGGCTGTATTTCTAAATAATCATAAAAATTTGCAATTTCTTCAATTTCTTCATCTGTTTTTCCGAAGCTCTATGGCTTGGTACAATTCTCCCGCTTCGCATGCACTTCCGCAAAATCAACCCTTCTCTATATTTTTCTAGTAAACTTTTTAAAATACGTGGTCTTCTATAAAAATATTTCACATGAGAAAGTGATACTAATTTATATAAATTTCGTAATCCTATATAATTTTTTGCTAATATAATAGCATGATATGTTTTTAACTTTTTGTACTCCTCTTTTTTTGCCTCTTCTGTACTGCTTACCTTATCAATGTCATCTAGTTTTCTAGCTCCACGTTCTTTTAACATATCTAGCATAACTTTAAATACTTTTACAGTTGTATCTACATCATCCAAAGCTCTATGCGCTACTTCTACTTTAATTCCTAAATTTGCTGCTATTCTGCCTAATTTATATTTTTTATATTCTGGAAATAAATCTTTTGCTAAACTTAGAGTGTCTATATAAGTATAATCAAATTCATATCCTAAATTTTTAGCATTTTGTTTTAAAAAACCTACGTCAAATCCCGCATTATGAGCTACAATAACAGAATCTCCTAAAAATTCTAAAATTTTCGGAAAAACTTTTTCTATTGTTTCAGCATCTTTAACCATATCATCTGTAATATTTGTTACTTCAGATACTCTTTGTGGTATATGTTTTTCTGGATTTACAAAACAAGCAAATTGATCTATAACTTCGCCATTTTTCATTTTCATAATTCCAACTTCTGTTATTTTTTCGCTTGTTGCTGAAAATCCTGTTGTTTCTAAATCTAATACACAATATGTGGTATCTATATCTTGTCCTTTTGAATTCTCTACTGCTGGATTTTTGTCTGGAGCTAGATAGGCTTCTACTCCATAAATAATTTTCATGTCAGGGTTATCATATCCGAAGCATTTTATGTGCTTCCGGAAATGCCTGTACAACTCCATGATCTGTTATCGCAATTGATTTCATTCCCCATTTCATAGCTCTTTTTATTAAATCCTTTGCTGAAGTCATAGCATCCATTTGACTCATTTGTGTATGCATATGTAATTCAACTCTTTTTATTTCGCTATTATCTTGTCTTGTTACTTTTTTTAGTCCTTCTGTTTCAATAATTGTATTTGTCATAACTGTTAATTCATTTGAAAAAGTATCCATTTGTGCTGTCCCAGCTATTTTAATTCCTTTTGCATTTTTTATTCTTTTCATAGTTTTTTTAGCTATATCTTTATTTAAAAATGCTTTACAATTAATTGTACTTGTTCCATCATATAAATCAAAACTAAATAAAGTTTTTCCTGATTTTAATGTTCTATCTTCTGTATAAATTACTTCTCCTTGTAGAGCTATTTTTCCATCATCAACACTTAAATCTTCCACTTTCATTAAAGTTTCTGTAATGTTTTGCGTTGTTCCTAAAATTAAAGGAGTATCCTCCATTTCTTCCTCTGTTGGCAATTCTGGAACATCTGCTGTTGTTTCTATAATAGTATTACTAATTACAGTTACATCACCTACATAAGTATCTAAACCTGCTTTTCCAATTATTTTAATCGCTTTTGCTTTTTCAATCTTTTGAACCATCTCTTGACCTTCTTTTAGGTCTTTTGCAAAAGATTTTATTGTTATGGTTCCTGTTCCATCATACAAATCAAAAATAAGCATACCTTTACCAGATCTAGTCTCACGTACTTCACAAGTTACAATTCTTCCTTCTAAGGTTACTCTTCCATCATTTGCAGTAATATCTTTTATATTTATATGTTTTTCTTTTGCTTTAGATGGTTTTCCCATAATATATTCCTGCGGTTCAGAAGTAAGCTCTATATTTGGCATATTTGGTATTTCATCTTCTCCTGGTATATATCCTTCTAAATCTTCTGGCATTTTATAGTCTACATCGTTATATTCTGGGACAGATGACATTTCATTTTCTTTTTGCTTCATATTTTGTCTATTTTCTTCTTCAATATGAGCTACAATTTGTGCTTCTTCTTGTTTTAACTTCTCTTTTATTGCTTTTATATCTTCTTTTGATAGTTCTTCTATTAACTCTACTTTATATTCTACTCCAAATAAATTTTTTAAGACTTTAATTAATTCTTTATCAGTTTTTTTGGCTCTTAAAAAATCAGCTCCTTTTATATGCATTTTTATTAATATGTCTTGATTTTCTACCTCAATGTCACTTTTTAATAATAACATTGGCTTTGTTAATGGATATTTATGAGCCATATATGCTATGATATTTTTCCATTCATCCTTAATTGATTTTTTCTCTACTCTTTCATGATAATTTATTTTTATATCTATTGTTTCAAATTGAAATCTTTCTTTTAAAAATTTTTCTAGAAACCATATTTCTCTAATTTCTATATATTCATCAAAGTAAAGTATAACTTCCAATGTATTTGTCTTTTTAACTACATTTAGAGCTGTTACTTCTGCATATTTAATATTTGAATTTGTATTGTAATCACTAAATATTTCTCCTACTTTTTTTGATTTCACGTTTATCTCTCCTTTGACATTTGGAATTGTATCATATTTTAGATTCTCTTTAAAGCGAACATGAGTTTAAGTTTTGGTGTTTTGACTGACTTATCTGGGAATACTTAAGGATGTTTTGAATAAAAAAATACAGTGCTTGATTGGAATGAAAAATAGAAATTGTTAGGAAATAAAATGAGTAAGATTCAGCTAAAATCAATAATTAATATAGATAAAAATTATACTTAAGCTGCCTTCATGAACAAAGAAATTCTAAAATTAGCTAAATGGCACCTCCCAAAAGGGTTTGGTATCCTCCATTTAGCTCATTTAATAATTTCTAATGTCCATTCAGTTGCACCAGTATAATTTTTATCTATATTAATTATTGATTTTATGATGAAAAAGACTTGCTTTCTTTCGTT
>CALYAH010000021.1 GCA_944393455.1 uncultured Clostridia bacterium | reverse complement strand
AATATATTATCTCACGAGCTGAAAAAAGGTCTTTCATATCCTAAAGCCCGTGAAAATGCTTTGTTGATGTACCTAAATGATATCAGAAAATATGTTAATGTTCTTTCTTCTCCTAATAATATTTTAGGAATTGAATATTTAAAAGCATTAAAAAAATTTAAAAGTAATATAAGGCCAGTTTCTATCGCTCGTTTTGAAGCTGGTTATAATGATATAGGTTATTCTGGAAATATTGCTAGTGCCACTGCTATACGAAACATTGTAAAAAATGGTGGTTTTGATATATTGAGAAGATTGCTTCCTGCTCCTAGCTATAGTATTTTAATTCAGAATATAAAACAAGGTCATATTATTCCAGATTTGTCTGTTTTTGAAAAACAAATTATTTATAATTTAAGAAAAATGGATACTTCTGAAATTGCTGAACTTCCTGATGTGTCTGAAGGCTTAGAGTTTGCTATAAAAAATGCAGCAAATTCTTGTAATAGTGTCGTAGAACTTTTAAATATTATAAAGTCAAAACGATATACTTCTACACGTATCCAAAGAATCCTTTTATATTCATTATTAGGCATTACAAAAAAAGATATGGATTTATCTAAAAAGGTAACTCCTTATGTTAGAGTTCTTGGTCTTAATAAAAGAGGAAAATTTTTAATTTCTGAAATTGCTAAGGCTAATCCTAGACTTGAAATTATTACTTCTGTTAAACGCTTTGTGGATAATAATCCTAATAAGAATTTAAAATTTATGCTTGAGAAAGATATATGGGCTACAAATATTTATACTATTGGATATGAATATGATTCTTGGAATAATTTAGATTTTACTAAAAAAATTGTTACAATATAATTTTTATTTATATTAATTATGGATTTTAATGTTTACTATTATGTAATCTTGTGATATAATTCTTTTATGCGTTAGGCTGAAAGGAGAATAAGATTATGGCTAACAACAGTGGTAATGACTTTACAAAAATTAATCTTGAAAAAGATATCGTTGTTAAGTATGATGAAATTTCAAATACTTTCGTTATGTACACCCCATATTATTATGCCGATACATCTGTGATTTTAACTTCACTCATAGCTTTTATGGGGTACGATATTACGATTGGAGAAAGAGAACTATCAGACGATAGTAATGTTTCTTAGTCGTGAAGTCTCCAAAAGAGTGGGAGAATCCCACTCTTTTTTCTATTATTCTTTTTTACGTTCTACTCCCCAAAATTTAGCTAAAAATGTCCAAAATGCAAATATAGAAATAATAAATAATCTATGTGTGAATCTTGCATGAACAGCAGAGTGATTTTTTAATACAAAATACCATATAAAAGGTAACAATGAAATTGCTAAATACATCAATAATTGAGTTATATTAGTTTGATTTATAATTAACTTTCCTTTATTTTTTATAATCCCTATTAACATTATAATAATAGATATAATTACCGTCATATATAAAACTTGTTTTCCTAAAAATCTCATATTATTAGAAATAACAAAACCATAAGAAATTATTTGTTCACATTCTTTTCCTTGCATTCTGTATATCATTTGCTTTAAAGCAACTTCTATAAGATTTCTGTTATACATAATATCCACAAGCAGCCACTTACTAAACCATGTTAGTCCATATCCCATTAGCCAGGCAATTAAAATTTTTAAATATTCTATAATTCTTTCTTTTAAATTCCATTTCTTTTCTTTTTCTTTTAGCAACATGTAAATACATAGTGGTATTGCAATAGTTATTAATGGGTTCGTTAATAAATCTAAAAAACTTGTAATAGAGCCAATTATAAAGAAAACTAGTGATGCTTTTTTTATTTTTGAGTAATTTATTAAAATGTATATATTAGCACATAACATAATTATAAAACATGTTATTTCGTTTATAGAACCTGATATATAAAAAAGATTCATTATTATAAAAGAAAGTAAAAATAAAATAGCCGATACTTTATTTATTTTTTTGCTTATTAGATATGTGCAAATTCCTAACAATATTATAAAAAATGTTATACTTAATTTTTCAATCATATCATATGAAAATAGTATTAACATTGGCCTTAATATTACTAAATATCCATGCCAATATCTGGCATATTCAAAAGCTTCTATATCTGCTAAATTATGTGTTATATTATAGTATTCTTCGGTTTGATTTCGATAAGGATATTCAGATAACCCATATAACGTCTCATCTTTATTAACTGTTTTTGTTTCTCCCGCTATATAATTTTCTCTTGCAAGTAAAAAAGATTCTAATGGTTTATTTGTATCTATCGAATATGCTGTGTTTAACATCAATGCATTTGTATAATTAAAGATATATTCTCCTTTATAGAAGGTATCTTTTTGAATAATATCTACTCCGTGGTTAATATTAGCTAAGTATTCCGCAGATTTTTTTGAATTTTCTTCTATTAAACTTTTTGGAATTAATGATGTTGCAACTCCTAATAATATATAAATGATAATTAAGATAATAAAGGTATAGAAATATTTAATAATTGGTTTTATTTTTGTTATCATTGGCTTTTTATCTCCTTTGTATACTAAAATTAGTATATCGTTTTTATTTGTTTTTAGCAATATTATATTAGTTTTATTAGATATTTTCTATATTTTTTACATAAGTTTAAAGTTGCCTTATTTTTTATTTCATTCTTTGGAATCAAATACATTTCTTTTTCTTGATTCAATATAAAAAGATAATCTATATTTGTATCAACTATGGTCTTATACGTTCTACCATTAGTTCCTCCACAACTTTTCAAAGCCACCTGATATATGCCATTTTTTCTTTTACATCCTGTTGCTTTTACTTGAACCGTTTTCAATTCTCCATTTTTTTCAATAATTAGATCATAATCTTGTGTATCATTAAGTGGAATTGACACTGTATACCCTTTTGTCGAAAAATATGCAATCGCCATTCCTAGGCCTGAATTGCCTTTCTCTTTATTTGTACTAAAAACCATATTTTCTCCTTTCAAAACTTTTGTTCGTATTGCAGGTAAAATAAAATACAACTTACGTTGTATTTTATGGTGGGCAGGACAATCGTACAAGCCCGCTAATCGTTGATTTTAAAACATTTTTTTTACTTTACTTGTGCAATATCTGTGCATATGAAATACCACCATATAATGTTATATATTGTCATAAAATTACAAATAATTACAAATAATTACAAATATATCAAATAAATATATTTTTTACTTTTAAGGAATTAATTCTATGGTAGTCGATTTTACTATATCATTTTCATTGAAGAATATTCTAAATTCACATGAATATTTATAATCAAAAAAAATAGTTTTAGTCCCCCAAAACAATCCTGTATCCATTTTTCCACCATAATAGATATAAATATTTCCGGCTTTATCATTATAACTTTCTTCTGGTTTTCCTAAAGTTTCTTCAATTTCTTTTTTTGATAACCCTATAAGAGTTTGATTATCACTAATTTCTTGCATTTTTTTACATAATTCATCAGGTCT
>CALYAH010000020.1 GCA_944393455.1 uncultured Clostridia bacterium | reverse complement strand
GATGAAAAAGGCTTGGTTTCTTTCCTTACAATTTCTTTTTGAATGTAATGAACAAGCTGTATTTTTTTATTCAAAACATCCTTAAGTATTCCCAGATAAGTCAGTCAAAACACCAAAACTTAAACCTAAGAATTTTTTTATCTTTGTAACACATTTTTATTTTTCTCATATTATATACCATACAAAGGAAACAACAAAAGAAAAACATATTTCTTAATAGGAAGGAGGTCTAGACTATGACAGAAAATAGAGGATGCGGTGGATTCGGATTTGGTGATGACTGTTGCTTTATA
The DNA here is from genome assembly GCA_944393455.1 of uncultured Clostridia bacterium. Taxonomy (GTDB): domain Bacteria; phylum Bacillota; class Clostridia; order TANB77; family CAG-508; genus CAG-269. Next base: position 7,798 of record CALYAH010000020.1, on the reverse strand, counting down.
ATAATCATTATATTATTAATTTGCTGCTGTTGTGGTGGTAATAGAGGAGGATGTTGCTAATCCTTTCTCATCACTTATAGTCTTGTGAATTTTTTAATACCACCTTGATATGAAAATATCAAAGTGGTATTTTTCTCTTTTATTTAAATCTTTTCCCTTTATGTCTTTTTCTTTTTAGTGTCTCTTCTGTTTCTTCATAATCTTCACTATTGTCCATATTATAGTTATCTAAAAATTCTTTTCTTGCTTGTTCTTTTGGTAAGTCCTCATTAATGTCTTTATTTTTTATTTCATTCATATTTTCATCATAGTCTTCTAATTGATTATTTTCTTGTTTATCATTCAATCCTGAAAATGGTACTGAGTAATCTTCTGCTAAAATTCTATTTTTTCTATGTCTTACAATTAGAATTATACTAATAATAATTATAACAACTATTACTACGCCACCTATAATTAAATATTTCATTTGCTCTTGTCTTTCTCTCTCTGCTTGTTCTCTTGCTAATGCTTCTTCATCTACTAGTGATTTGTTAACTGTTACTTGATAAGTGGCAACATTATTTCCATCTGGATCTGATACTAATATCGTAATGATATTTTCTCCCTCTTTTAAATTATTATTTCCTACTATTTCTGTTTCATAATAAGGGTCTGTTGTTTCTATTTCTACGTTTAGTGTTTCCTCTTCGCCTATATATTTTACAGTATATTCATAAACATTGGTATCAAATTTAGGAGATAATTCTAAGTCTCCTATTTTTAAACTTGCTAATCCGTCTCCTGAATATCTTTCTTGAACATTTTCTGTGTTTTCTTCTTCACTTTCTTGTCTTGTTACATTTATCGTATATGTTTGTTTTGTTCCATCTTCTGCTGTAACTACTACTTCTAATGTATTTTTACCTATTTCTAATTTTTTAGTTCCTGTTCCACTTATTCTAGCTGAAGAATCTTGCGCTGTTGCATACACTTCAACTGATTCTGTATCTGATGGAACTGTTACACTATAAGTTGTTGTTCCTGCTTTAAACCCTGAAAAATCATGTGGTCTTATTCCTAAATTTTTCAATCTTGCGTTACTAGACTTTTTTGCTTCTGTCTTTGTTGTGGTTGTAGTAGTCGGAGTTTCAGTTTCTGTGTTATTATTTACTTCGTTTTTTTTTGTTTTTCTTTCATTTTCTTCTGTTTGATTTTCTTGTTCTCCTGTCTCATTTGTTTCAGTTACTTCTGAACCTGTTGTTTCATTAGTTGCATAAGATGGTTGATTAAAAAAGCTTAATAAACTGTATAGCATGAATATAGAAATCATAACTGTGAATATTTTTTTCTTTAATTTCTCCATTTGTTTTCCTCCAAAACTTTTGTATTTTTCTTTCATTTTTTGATTGTATTATATCATTCCGATTTTTTTTCGTCAACAAATTTTCTAACTAAGTTTCTGTGTTTTTTATCTGAATGAAAAATAGAAATTATTTGTCGTTTTATAGACCTAATTTGTCAGTTTGTGCTATAATAAAAAAAGAATTACACATTTGGAGGTAAAAAATGATAGACTTACTTTCTCCTGTTGGAGATTTTGAATGTTTAAAAGCTGCTGTACAAAACGGTGCAGATAGTGTATATTTTGGTGCTAATTCATTTAGCGCTAGAGCTTTTGCCAACAATTTTGATTCTGATGAACTTCAAAAAGCAATTCAATATGCTAAAATTCGTGGTGTTAAAACAAATTTAACCTTAAATACCCTAATAAAAGATGATGAATTTGAATCAGCTATTAATTTAGCTAAAGAAGCTTATCAATTCGGTATCGATGCTATTATTGTACAAGATTTAGGGTTAGCAAAAAAATTAATTGAAATGTTTCCTGACTTACCAATTCATGCTAGCACTCAGATGACAGTTCACAATTTAAATGGTGCCTTAGAATTACAGGATTTAGGCTTTAAAAGAGTAGTTTTATCTAGAGAACTTTCTACTGATGAAATTGACTATATTTGTAAAAACACAAAAATTGAAATCGAATGTTTTGTTCATGGTGCATTGTGTATTTCATATTCTGGTCAATGTCTACTTTCTAGTATGATTGGCGGTAGATCTGGAAATCGTGGAAAATGTGCTCGGTCCTTGCAGGTTACCTTATGAATTATTAGAAAATGATAAAAAAATTAATTCTGGATATTTGCTTAGTACTCGTGATTTATGTGGATTAGATTATATTCCATTTTTTATTAAATCTGGTGTTAAGTGTTTAAAGATTGAAGGAAGAATGAAATCTCCTGAATATGTCGCAACTGTTACTAGAATTTATAGAAAATACATAGATTTAGGTTTATCCGGTCAACCTTATGTAGTAGATAAAAATGATAAAAAACAATTAATGCAAGTATTTAATCGTGGTATGTCTTCTTCTGGACACTTACAAAATGAACCAAATAGAAATTTAGTTTTTAAAGATAAACCAAATAATATGGGACTTTTTTTGGGTATCGTTGAAAGATATAATAAAAATAAGGGATATATTTCAATTAAATTAAAGGAACCAATTAATATAGGAGATACAATTGCTTTAGAAAATGAATCTGGAAGCTACACAATCTCTGAATTAATGGAAAATCACAAAAACATTGATAAAACAAAAATCGGTCAAACAGTTACTATTGGTAGAATGAAAGGAAATATAAAGTCAGGTGACAAAGTTTATAAAATGTCATCTAAAATTCTATCTACATTAGCAAAGGAAAGTTATAAAAGGGAAAATAGAAAAATTAATTTAAATTGCAAAGTATCTATTAAAAAATCTCAACCTATCTCTATTCATGTTTCTTCTTGTTGTAATTTAGAATTGTATAAAGATTTAGATATTGCTTGTACTTTAGACTATACTCCTGAGGAAGCGAAAAACAAACCACTAGATAAAGAAACAATTATAAAACAAATTTCTAAAACAGCTTCTACTCCTTATCAATTTAAAAATATTAAAATTGATTTGGATGAAAATGTATTTTTACCTAAAATAAGTATTCTAAATGAATTGAGAAGAACTGCACTTGAAAATGTGGAAAATTTTGCTCTAGCACATATTCATAAATCGCTCCCTAAAATTCCGCCTTCATATGATGCTAAAGAACAACTATTGAATAGTATGAGAGATTTTGCGAATAATAATATTAATTTTTCAGAAACTCGTGCTCCAAAAATTTCTTTATTAATAAATGAACTAAACCTTGACTTTGATTATTCAAGATTAGAAAATATAGACAATATATATATCCCTTTAAAATATTTTACAAGTAAAAAATATGAAAACATTTTAAAGATATTAAGCCAGAAATTTGATACTTTTATTTATATGCCAACAATTGTAAAAGGAAATTATAAAAACTTATTCTATTCTAATGCTGAAAGTGCTGTTAAAAAATATGAGGTAAAAGGGTTTGTTATTTCAAATATATGTACTATTAAGTTATTAAATGCTCTTTTTACAGACCTTGACAAATACTTTAAAATCGTTGCTAACTATACATTTAATATTTTCAATTCTAATACTGTATTAGAACTAAAAAAATTAGGAATAAGTAAATTTACTTTATCACCTGAATTAGACAAATCAACTATAACTAAGTTGTGTAATTATAGTTATTTACAAAAAGAACTAATAGTTTATGGTAAAATTCCTTTATTAAACATGAATTATTGTTTACTTCGGAGAAACTGATAAATGTTATCCTGAATGTAAAGCGAGATGTACGAAAAATGCAACTTATTATTTGAAAGACAGATTAAATATGAAATTTAGAATTTTACCAGATAATATTCAAACCGTTACTACTGTTTTTAACAGTAAAACTACTTCTATATCACCAAATGATTTTAATCTTGATTTTGCTAGAATTGATATTCTAGATGAAACAATTGATGAAATAAATCATATTGTAGAAACAGTGAAGTCCGGAAAAAGATTTGAAGGGAAAGATTTTACTAATGGAAATCTAAATAGAGAAATCTAAATGAAAAAGTAAAAAAATAAAAATAGGATAAATTATTTTAATGTTTACCCTATTTTTATTTTTTACTATTCTAAATCTGTTTACTACTCAAATCAATAATTAAATCCATATTATCATCTTTTGCTGCTTTATTCTTTCGAATTGCACCACATTTTTTACACCTAAATATGATAACATAACCTTTCTTACTATCAATTTCTAGGCTAACCGGTTCTAAATCTCCATGACATTCTTCTGCCCTGTCTCCTGGATTTTTATCAACATGTTTTGAATGTAGACAATATGGGCAATGATTTCTGCTTGAATATCCTAATTTTGGTACTTTTTTTCCACAGTTGTCGTATATTAATTCTTCGTCAATTTCAGTAAGATTTCTGCTTTTCATGTTATTCTCCTCTGCTTTTTTATGAAATGTTTTCTGTGTTTTTTGTGTGTTTTTTGGTACGTGTTTTTTGGGTCGGAGTTAAAAAACATCTCTTTAATTTTTTTCATTATTTTATCATCTTTTTATCTCTTTATTTTTCAATAATATGTTTTTTTACTCCTTCCCAAAAAACATCCCAAAAAACACTCCTTCCCCAAAAAACCTCGTTAATATTTAAAATCTCCTCCTCCAACAAATTCCTTTAACAAAGAGTTTGTTGGCACAAGATCAGTTGAAATTGTTTTTATATATTTCAAAATATTTAACAATCTTTGTGCTTCTGCATATTCTGGTTCTTCCTTAGTTATTTCTTTTAAAATAGGTTCTGCAATTCCTTTTAGAACTCCCAATTCATAAATAAGTGAAGTATTAAAAATACTGTTTGCTTCTTCTTGGAAAGGAAAAATGTTTAATACTTCTCCTCTTGTTACCATATGCCAAGTAGCAATAGTATGTTTTGCTGAATATCCTCTAAATTGATAATCTCTTACCATCCTCCTGATAAGTCTAGTATCTGTTGATGATACTTTTGTATATCTGTCCATATTTAATACTGTTAAAGCACTAATATAAATTTTAAATTTTTCATCTTTTGGTATACTACTTGTTAATCTATCATTTAGACAATGTATTCCCTCTATTACTAAAACTTCATCTTCTTTTAATTGCAGTTTCTTTCCTTTGTATTTTTTCGTTCCATCATGAAAATCAAATTGTGGCATTTCAACTTCTTCACCATTTAATAATCTTGTTAGATGATCATTAAATAGCTTTAAGTCAATTGCTTCTATACACTCAAAATCATAGTTTCCGTCTTTATCTCTTGGAGTATCTTTCCTTTCCACGAAATAATTATCAACTGATATTGTTACTGGTTTTATTTTATTGATTCTTAACTGAATTTCCAATCTTTGTGCAAAAGTTGTTTTTCCTGATGAAGATGGCCCTGCAATTAATATCATTCTTATTTTCCTATTTCTAGCTATTCTATCTGCTATATTAGCAATTTTCTTTTCATGTAAAGCTTCATCTAACATAATTACATCTTTGATTGTATTATTTTCTACTGCATCATTTAATCGATAAACAGTGTTAATATCTAATATTTTATGAATATCATTATATTCGTCTAATGCCCATTTAATTTTTTTATTTTGCATTAGTTTTGGCAATTTGTCTGGTCTTTCTACACTTGGATATCTAATTAATAGTCCTTTATCATATTTTAATATTTCAAAAATTTTAGTTATTCCTGTTCTATTCGCTATAATTCCATAACAGTAGTTAAAATAATCTTCACAAAAATGCATATAAATTTTTTCATTTGTTTCTAAATCATATTGCAATCTTCCTCTTCCTGTATTCTTTTCTTCATAAAACTTTTTAGCTTCTTCTCTTGTCATAACTACTTCTTTGATTGGTAAGTTTTTATTTACAATCTTTCTCATTTTATCAATTAATCTTTGTATAACTTCATCTGTTACTTCAATTTCCCCAAGATCACAATAAGTTGCATTTGCTAATTGATAATTTACAGTTGCTTTATTGTTTGGGTACATTTCTTTTAATGCTTTTGCAAAAATGTATATTATTGTCCTTTTGTAAATTCTCATCCCTTCTTTTGATGAAATATCTATTAATTCTATTTTTCCATCTTCTTCTATCTCATATTCTATATTAACATATTCATTATTAAAAATAGCTCCTACTACTGCATACTCACTATTTTCTATTTCATCTTTTAATAATTTGCTTATTTTCATCTTATGTTCTATTTCTAACGTTTTTTCTTTATATTGTATTTTCATACTCTTCCTCCTTTTTGTACCTAATTATTTTATCTTAAATTAATATATAAGTCAACTTTCATATTTAATCTGTTATAACCATCATGCTAAAATATTTTAGTTATAAATGTATAAGTAGTTGGATATACTTAAAATAATATATGTATTGGAGGTATGAGTTATGAATTTAGAAAGAATTAATTCTATATTAAACAATGATGAAAAACATGATATTTTCTACGATAATCGAGCTGTTTGGATTCAAGGTATTAATCAACAAATGGCTAAAGTTGGGTTTATTGATAATTTTGAAGAAAAGGATGTTCCTATTTCTGATTTATATGAATAATTAACAAGTGGGACATTTTTGCTCTGTCCCACTTGTCTCATTTAAAATTCAATTTTTTCTTGTATCCAGCTCTCTACCTCATCAATTTTTACTCTTACTTGTTCCATTGTGTCTCTATCACGTATTGTTACTGATTCATCTTCTAATGTATCAAAGTCTATTGTTACACAATATGGTGTTCCTATTTCGTCTTCTCTTCTATAACGTTTTCCGATAGAACCTGCTTCATCGTAATCACACATAAACTTCTTAGCTAACTTATTATATACTTCATTTGCTTTTTCTGATAATTTTTTAGAAAGTGGTAATACTGCTAATTTGTATGGTGCAATAGCTGGATGCAAATGTAATACTGTTCTTTTATCTCCATCTTCTAATTCTTGTTCTTCATAAGCGTTGCATAAAAATGCTAAAACTACTCTGTCTGCACCTAAAGATGGCTCAATTACATATGGCACATATTTTTCGTTTGTTTCTGGATCTTGATATGTTAAGTCTTGTTTTGAATGCTCCATATGTTTTGTTAAATCATAATCTGTTCTGTCTGCAATTCCCCATAATTCTCCCCAACCAAATGGGAAAGCAAATTCAATATCAGTTGTAGCTTTACTATAAAATACTAACTCTTCTGCTGAATGATCTCTTAATCGAATGTTTTCTCTTTTTATTCCTAAATCTAACAACCATTTCTCACAATAATCTTTCCAATATTTAAACCAGTCTAAGTCAGTTCCTGGTTTACAAAAGAATTCTAATTCCATTTGTTCAAATTCACGTGTTCTAAAAATGAAATTTCCTGGTGTTATTTCATTTCTAAAAGCCTTACCAATTTGTGCAATTCCCATTGGCATTTTTTTTCTAGATGTTCTAAGTACATTTTTGAAATCCACAAAAATTCCTTGTGCTGTTTCTGGTCTTAAGTATATTTCAGAAGTTGTATCCTCTGTTACTCCTTGGAAAGTTTTAAACATTAAATTGAATTTTCTAATTCCTGTAAAATTTGTTTTTCCACAGTTTGGGCATGGAATTTTATTTTCTTCTATGAAATTTGTTAATTCTTCATCACTCATTCCGTCTGCTATCATGTCTTTTCCTTTTTCATGTGCCCATTCCTCTATTAACTTATCAGCCCTATGTCTTGTTTTACATTCTTTGCAATCAATTAATGGGTCTGAGAAACCTCCTACGTGACCAGAAGCTACCCATGTTTCTGGATTCATTAAAATAG
>CALYAH010000019.1 GCA_944393455.1 uncultured Clostridia bacterium | reverse complement strand
TTTTAAGAAGAACACAATTTGATTTAGACAAAGCATTAGCTAGAGCACATATATTAGAAGGTTTAAAAATTGCATTAGATTATATTGATGAAGTTATAAAGATTATTCGTGAATCATATGATGATGCAAAAGAAAGATTGATGAAAAGGTTTGGACTTTCTGATATACAAGCACAGGCTATATTGGATATGAGATTAAAGACATTATCAGGTTTACAACGTGAAAAAATTGAAGAAGAATACAAACAATTAATGGAATTGATAGAACACTTAAGAGCAATCTTAAATAGCGAAAAATTAGTTTTTGATATCATTAAAGAAGAATTAATCGAAATAAGAGATAAGTTTGGAGATGAAAGAAAAACTAAAATAGTAGCAGCAGAAGGTGAAATCGATTTAGAAGATTTAATTAAAGAAGAACAATGTGTGGTAACTTTAACACATCTTGGATATATCAAAAGAATGCCAAATGACACATATAGAAGTCAAAGAAGAGGTGGAAAAGGAATAACAGGAATTGCTACAAGAGAAAATGACTTTGTAAAACAAATATTTACTGCATCAACACATGATACGATATTGTTCTTTACTAATAAAGGAAAATTATATAAATTAAGAGGATATGAGGTGCCTGAAGCAGGAAGAACAGCAAAAGGTACAGCTATTGTTAATTTACTAAGCTTAGATCCAGGAGAGAGAGTATCAGCAGTTATTCCAATTCAAAACTTTGCTGAAGGAAAATACCTACTTATGGCAACAAAAAATGGATTGATTAAGAAAACAGCGTTAAAAGAATATGATACTACAAGAAAAACTGGACTACAAGGAATTACTTTAAAAGATGAGGATGAATTAATTGGAGTTAGACTAACAGATGGGGAAGATAATGTAGTATTAGTTACAAGAAATGGTTTATGTATTACATTTGATGAAAAAGATGTTAGACCAATTGGAAGAGTATCACAAGGAGTTATTGGTATTCGTTTAGACGAAGATGACGAAGTGATTGGTATGGAATCTGTAATAGTCGGAGGAAAAGCTACATTACTTGCTATTACTGAACACGGATTTGGAAAAAGAACAGAACTAGATGAATACAGAGTACAAAAAAGAGGTGGAAGAGGAGTTATTACATATAAAATAACACCTAAAACAGGAAAACTTGTAGGAGTAAGAATTGCAACAGAAGAAGACGATGTTATGCTAATTACAGATACAGGTACAATTATTAGAATTAGTGTAAAAGATGTTAGCATTTTAGGAAGGTCAACACAAGGTGTTACTCTAATGAGAACAAATGATGGTGGAAAAGTAGTAAGTATAGAAACTATAACACCAGATATAGATAATTAATAAAATAAAAAATGGAGTTATATAAAATATAGCTCCATTTTTTATTTTTTAAATCTTAAATCTTCTCCAAAGAAATAATAGATATCATAATAACCAGCAATTCTTGAACCAATACGTTCTTCATAATTGTTAAATATATCATTAATATTTAAATTAGTAGAAATAATTGTCTTGGTAGGTTTATTATTTATATTTAATATGCGTGTATTTAAAATTGTAAATAATTCACTAAGTTTCATACTATTTAAGCTTTCTGTACCTAAATCATCAATAATTAATAAATCAGTTTCTAAAATAGATTTATTAATATTGTCAGCTGGATTTTTTTGTTTGCTCATTTTATAATCAATAACACTTTCTAATAAAACAGGAGCTGTTTGATAAAGTACAGTTTTACCTTTTTTTAATAATTCTTTAGCAATACAATTAGACATAAAAGTCTTACCCAAGCCTGTATTTCCTATAAATAACAAATTTTTCTGGTTAAAATCATCAAAGTTTTCTACAAATTCAATGCATTTATTTTTAATATTTATTATATTCTTTCTTGGAGAAATATTGAATTTGTATTTTGATACATCGACTTCGTCAGAAAAGATATTTTCATTAAAAGTATCAAAATTCTCCTTATCCAAATTAGACATATTAGATTTATTAAAAGAATAATTTAATAATTTCTGTTTCAAGCAACTACACATTTGAGTTTTATAGTTATCTGTCATAATATATCCGGTATCTTGGCAGATTGGACAACTATAAAATGGTTTTAGATAGTTTATATCTAAATGTAAAGAATTTAAGATTTCTAATTTTTCTCTTTTTAAATTATTTATTTTTTCTTCTAAATCCTTTAAAGAAGAAGAGCCATTATTTAAAATACTTTTAGCAGTAGAAATGGCAAAATTATTTAATTCTTCTTCGATTTTCATTAATCTTGGATTTTTTTCATACAAGTCTTGTTTTCTTTTTTCTAAATCAAGTTCGGCCTTTAATTTTTTTTGAGCATATTCTTTTAATAAAGAATTTAAAATTTCATTAGACATTTAGTCCTCCTTAGTTTCAACAGAATTTGCGTAAAGAAAATCTAAATTAGAGTATTTTCTTTGCTCATAATTTGCTTTATTTACTTGTGTTTTTAAGTTCTTTGTATTTTTTTCTTGTTTTTTCCTTTGTTCTAGGAAAGCAGTGATTTCTGAAGGAGTTTTTAAATTTCTATCATGCCAATCTGTTATAATATTATTTATATATTCAAAAGTAGGATTTTGCTTAAAAGTAGTTCTTTTTAAGGCAATTTCTATTATATTCATATCATAACCAAAGTTAAGAACCCAATTTTCTATATATGCTTCCTCATATTGAGTAAGACCATTATATTTTCCAAGTTTTTTAGCAATGGATTTTTTTATTTTATTTAAGCCTTCTTGTTGTTCATAATATTTGTCTAAGTCATTCCATGTTTTTACTTTATTAGCCGCCCATGCTTCTGCAACAGTTTGAACATAGTTTCTATGTAAAGCACTACGTTTATAACAATAATCAAACAAGGCAATCATAACTTGTTCATCAAAACAGTATTTTCTAAACCATAAATCAATATCGTTATACCAAGATGGTCCCATAATACCTTGAAAATACATATTATTAATATGTTCAATTGCTTTTGCTTTTGATTTATTTTTGGCAGTTTGTTCTACTTTCTCTTTTGTCATGGTTAAGTTAGGAGTATATAAGTTATGAAGTGTTTGTTCTTGTAAATCCACAATAATATAACCTGTCGTTTTTTTTGTAATTAAACTATGTTCTTCTAAAAATTTAAGTCCCTCATTTATAGATTTTAATGGAATATTTAATTTTTTAGATAAATCATTTAATTTAATATCTTTACCATATTTAGATAGGAAAATTAAATACATATAAATTTTTAAATATTCACCAGGTAATTCTGATAAATGTTCTGAAAAAAAGATATCAGGAATGGTGGTTTCTGAAAATAAAAGTGGTTTTTCATTTTGTTCTAACTTCATAATAAAATCTCCCCTAATTTCTAATTAAACTTCGTACCTCAAATTATAACTTTTTTAGACAAAAAATTCAAGACAAAAGGTATAAAATATATTTAAAATTTTTTATAATTTTTACTATAAAAATATAGTTTTTGTTTTAAAATAAACCTACTCATGTAATTAATAAAATAAAGAATATTTTCTCCATTGAAACCGGAAAAGCTAAATAAAAGTAAAGGAAAGCAGGCCGAAATAAATATTACAATTTTTAAATTTATATTATTAAAAATTAAATTAATTATTATAAAAATAAAAGCGCACCAAATTACATTAACAAGAGCAGTAGTATAATCTATAACACCAAATATTTTATTTTTAAAATTATAATTTTTTGGAAAAATAAATTTCATAAAATCACCTTAACGTTTAAATTTTGTAAAGTTTTGCACAGTTTGAGCAATATCTGTGGAAACTCCTCCTATAAATTCGCGAACAAAAGAATTTGCTCTAATTAAAGCATATATTCCACCAACATAAATAAATTTATTAAATAAATTAGTAGTTGAGAAATCTAAAGAAAATAAAATTAATAAAACAATAGATACAATAATTTGTATAAAAAGTAATGAAAATAGATTTTTAATCCAAGCTTTGAAAAACCAATTAGTGGAAT
>CALYAH010000018.1 GCA_944393455.1 uncultured Clostridia bacterium | reverse complement strand
CCAGTACAAAAGCCTTCTAGGCGCAGAGCAAACCACCCGTTTTACGGGTGGTTATGATTGTAATAATAAGAAACTTATGATATGATGCAAAAAATGTAATTGAAAAAGAGGAGAAAACTAAAATGAATGAAACAAAAATAACAAGACCTACAATAATGGAGATTAATATAGATAATTTTAAGTATAATATGGCGCAAATCAAAAAAAAATTAACCCCAGAAACAACTATTATGCCGATAATGAAAGCAAATGCCTATGGAACATATTTAAATACGAAATTAGAAATTTTAAATGAATACGAAATAATAGGAGTAGCAATTGTAGATGAAGGAGTAAATTTAAGAAAAATTGGTTATAAAAAAGACATTTTTATATTAAATCAACCAGATATAAATGAAATTGATAAAATTATAGAAAATAATTTAGTAATAGGACTATCTTCTTTTCAATTTTTAAAAGAACTACAAAAACAAGAAAAAACAATAAGAGTTCATATAGAAATAGAAACAGGAATGGGAAGAACAGGAATCGCAATTGAGGATATAGAAAAATTTTTAGAAGTATTGAAAAAGACAGATAATGTAAAAATAGAAGGAATATATACTCATCTATCTTCAGCAGACAATGATGATAAATATACTAAAGAGCAGATAGAAATATTTCAAAAGGCAGTTAAAAAAATAACTGATATAATAGGAAAAGTAAAATATATTCATGCTGCAGCATCTAATGGGATTATAAATTATCCTGAAGCACACTATAATTTGGTAAGAGTAGGAATGATTATGCATGGATATGAATCAGGAGAAAATATAAAAGAAAAAATATCATTAAAACCAGTATGTAGATTAAAATCAAAAATAACATTTCTAAAGAAAGTAAAAGAAGGAGCAAGTATTAGTTATGGAAGAAGATTTATAACAACAAGAGAAAGTAAAATTGCAACAATTCCAATAGGTTATGCAGATGGGTTAAAAAGATGCTTATCAAATAAAGGACAAGTTATAATAAGAGGTCAAAAAGTTCCTATTATAGGAAGCATTTGTATGGATGGATTTATGGTAGATGTAACAGACATAAAAGAAGTTGAGGTAGGAGATGAAGTTTTAATTTGGGATAATGAACAAATAACGGTAGAAGAAATTGCTAAAAAATGTGACACAATAAATTACGAAATAATAAGTACAATTTCTGAAAGAGTACCAAGAGAATTTGAGACATAGGGGACAGAGCAAATCTGTCTCATTTTTTTGTCGAAAAATGAGATGAGATAAATAAAGGAAAAAAACAAAAGATAGTCTTGACAAATAAAAAATAAACATATAAAATAGATAATTGTTAGCAACCTAACAATTATCTATTTTATAGAGGTGTAAATATATGTATAAAGATGTGTTTGGAAAGAGTGTACACATGTTATCTAGACAATTGAAAAGAAAAACAGATGAATATGTTGCAAAATATGGTATAACAGGTGTTCAATGTGGAATGATATCTTATATTTATCAAAATTCACAAAAGAAAGATATATTTGCTAAAGACATTGAAAAAAAATTTGATATAAGAAGAGCAAGTATAACAGGTATATTACACAATATGGAGAAAAAAGGACTGATAAAAAGGGAAATAGTCGATAACGATGCAAGACTAAGAAGAATAGTACTTACAAAAAAGGCATTAGAATTAAGAAAAGAGATTGAAAAAGCTGTGAAAAAAGTAGAGAAACAAGCTTTAGAAGGAATTAGCAAAGAAGAATTAGAAACCTTTGTAACCTTAGCTAAAAAAATGTCTGCAAATTTATAGTAAAGCAAGTAAAAATACTATGTCAAACGAAAAATAAAAAAGAAAAGGAGAGGATAGAAAAATGATAAAAAAATTAGCAAAATACATAAAGCAGTATAAAAAAGATACTATACTAACACCAATTTTTGTCATTTTTGAAGTTATTTTGGAAGTTTTAATTCCATTTTTAATGGCAAAAATAATAGATGTTGGTATTCAAAACAATGATTTGAATTACATATTTAAAATAGGAATTATATTAGTTGTTTCAGCCCTTTTATCATTAACTTTTGGTATGTTATCAGGAAGATATGCTTCAAAAGCATCAGCAGGATTTGCCAAAAATCTAAGACAAGGAATGTTTTATAATATACAAAACTATTCTTTCACAAACATAGACAAATTTTCAACCTCAAGTTTAGTTACAAGATTAACAACAGATGTAACAAATGTTCAAATGGCATTTCAAATGATTATAAGAATTCTAGTAAGAGCACCTATTATGCTTATATTTGCATTGGTTATGGCATTTAGCATAAATAGTAAATTAGCTTTAATATTTGTTGTAACAATGCCAATACTAGCAGTAGTTCTATTTACAATAGCAATAAAAGCGCATCCATACTTTGAAAAAGTATTTCGTAAATATGATGTGCTAAATAGAGTTGTAGGGGAAAACTTAAATGCAATAAGAGTTGTAAAAGCATATAACAGAGAAGAACATGAGCAAGAAAAATTTGGAGAAGTAAATAATGAAGTATACAAATTATTTAAAAAAGCAGAAAAAATAGTTGCTTTTAACAGCCCAGCAATGCAACTTACAATATATACTTGTATTTTATTACTATCTTGGCTAGGTGCTAAAATGATAGTTGGAGGAACAATGCAAACAGGTCAGCTATCAAGTATAATCACATATGCTTGGCAAATTTTATCAAGCTTAATGATGATTTCATTTGTATTTGTTATGATAATTATTGCTGACTCTTCAGCAAAAAGAATTATGGAAGTGTTAGAAGAAGAAAGTACAATAAAGAATAAAGAAAATCCAGTTAAAGAAGTAAAAGACGGATCGATTTCTTTTGAAAATGTTGACTTCCAATATGACGATGCAAGAGCAGAAGACGAGTTGCCACTAGAAGGAATAAATATAGACATAAAATCAGGAGAAACAATAGGAATAATAGGAGCAACAGGAAGCTCAAAATCAACAATAGTAAACTTAATTCCAAGATTATATGACGTAACAAAAGGTTCAATAAAAGTAGGCGGAGTAGATGTAAGAGATTACGATATTGAAACTTTAAGAAATGAAGTTGCAGTAGTACTTCAAAAAAATGTACTATTTTCAGG
>CALYAH010000017.1 GCA_944393455.1 uncultured Clostridia bacterium | reverse complement strand
ACAATTGAAACCTCATAAGATGTAACATCTTGTAATTCGAAATAAAAACTAAAATCTTGACTTGTCATGTTTTCTGTTGTTTCTATTGTAATATATTTTGTACCTACCATATTGTCTCTTTTAGAATAAAAGTCAACTCTTACATATTTTCCTGTTAAATAATCTTGTTCTGAATTCTTAATAGTCCCCTTAACCTTACCATTTACCAGTGTTGATTGCGCTTCCGTTATTTGCACTTGCTCTATATTATCTCTTCTAGTCATATCTTTATAAGAGGCGTTTAAACTTACATTAATTAAGAATTCTGATAAGATAAAAAATAGTACGATACATATAGCATATATTAAAAATGTTTTCATTCTATCCATAATTTATTCTCCATTTCTTTTTACTCTTCCTTTATATTATAACAGGTATTAGGCTATTTTTCAATATTTTTTCCTTTATTTGGCTTGGCTTTGCAAATTATATGACTTGCTCTTTTTATATTCTTATATATAATTTTTCTACTTTTATATAATTTGTCATACCTTTTTTGAAATTTTATGTAAATTATGCTATAATATAGGTGTATGCAAAAGTGCAATTGCAGAAAGGAGAATAACAACTATGAAAAAAAATGCAACTTATGCAAAAATTATTGAAGAGGCTGTTCTATATAAAACTATTAAAAGCAATGATGAGAAAAAAATTGAATTGAAATTTTTCAATGTATCACCAAAAGATGAAAAAGCATTGTATAGTTTTATAAAGACTACTTTTCAACATAATGGAACACTGGGATATTTATATGACGCATTTAATAATGTGCAACTTCCCATGTTCTATGAACACAATTTCATAGCCATAAATAATAAAGGTGGTAGTACATTTATTGTTTATGGAAAAAATGAGTAAGATGCTATATCTTACTCATTTTATATTGCAAAAGCTTTTCCTAAATAAACCGAGTAAATATATTTTCTTATAACTTTTCTGTTTAAAGCTTCTTCTAAAGCTCTTTGGTAAATCTCTAACTGTTTACTATATTGTCTTACTAATTCATCTTCTTTTCCTTTTTCAACATAATCTGTTTTGTAATCTACTAAAATCAAATTATCATCTTTATCAATATAGTATAAATCAATAATACCTTGTACTAAAATGTTTTCTTCTATTTCTTCGTTATATATCTCTTTAGCTGAAATATTAGTATAAAATGGCTTTTCTCTTTGAATTTCTTTTGCTTGTTTTAGTTCTTGCCAAATATTTGATTTTGTAAATTCTAAAATTTTAAATGGATTTATATTATCCGCTTCTTTTTGAGTTATAATTTCTTTTTCCACTAAACTTTTAATAAGTTCTTTTATACTATCCAAATTATATTCAATTTTTTCATTTAACTTTTGCATACATAAATGTACTAAAGTTCCTTTTTGGGCACCTGTTAGTTTTTCTTCTTTATCTTCTTTCAAGAATTTTGGTTTTGGAAACTCTATTTGTTTTTCTATTTCTGTTTTAGATTGCATTTGTTTTATATTTGTAACCGATGTTTTAGTTGGAATAGTAGTAGCCAATTCATGAGGATAAGTATAATTTAATACTTCTTCTATCTTTTTCAAGTTTCCATCGCTACATTCTTTATTTTCTAATATTTCAATAACATCAACATTTTCTTTCTCTAATTTCTTAAAACGCTCTAATATCTCTTGTCTTTTTAGAATATTTAAATTAATCATATCTTCTACTTTATCTTTTTCATATTGATAAACAAGTAAAATCCAATCTAAATATTTTTTATATTTCTTTACCAAAATTGGATTAATTTTATTACCACATTTTGAATATCGATTTACTTGTTCTATCATCTTGGTTGCTTCTTTTATATAATCTTTTGTAATCCCTGTTATAATTAATTTTTCTTTTGCTCTTGTTAACGCAACATAAAGTATCCTCATCTCTTCTGAAAGAGTCTCGACAAGAATTTTATTTCTTATGGCTGCTTTACTTAAAGTATCATATTGTATTTGTTTTTCATAATCAATGTATTTTACACCAATTCCCATTTCTTGATGAATTAGTACATTTTGATTTAAATCCATCAAATTAAATTGCTTTCCTGTACTAGCTAAAACTACAACTGGAAATTCTAGTCCTTTACTTTTATGAATACTCATAATCCTTATAACATTGTCATTTTCTCCTATTAATTTAGCAGAACCTAAATCTCCGCTACTTAATTTTAGTTTGTCAATAAAGTTAATGAAATTATATAATCCTTTAAAATTTGCACTTTCATACTGTTTTGCTTTTTGAAATAGTATTTTCAAATTAGCTTGTCTTAATTCTCCATTTGGCATTAGTCCAACATAATTATAAAAACCTGTATCTAAATAGATTTTCCAAATCAACTCATCTAATGCTAAATATTCTTGTTCTTCTCTCCATTTATCTAAATTAGCAAAAAATTTTTCTATCTTTTCTTTTAATGGTTTTTCTACATCTATCATTGCTTTTTGCATACAAGTATAAAAATTATCATAAGAATCAGATAATCTAATTTGTACTAATTCATCATCTGTGAAACCTCCTATTGATGACCTTAACACACTAACTAATGGAATATCTTGTATTGGATTATCAATAATTTTTAATAAACTCATTATTGTTTGTATCTCAATTGAATCCAAATATTCTTGTGAGCTGTCAGAAAATACTGGCATCTCTAAATTCAAAATTTCTTGCTCATAAACTGGAGCTACATTAGAAGTTGATCTAAGTAAAACAACAATATCCCTGTATTCTATATCTCTATATTTATTTTTCTTTCTATCCCATACTTGAAACTTATTATCTATTAATTCCTTGATTCTATTAGCTACAAATCGTGCTTCTAACTCAATGTTTTCTACTCTTTCTTCTTCCTCTTCTGAATTTTCTTTTATATCCTCTTCTTTTTCTTCTAACTCTTCTTCTGCTAAATCAATTATATCTATTTCTGTGCTTAAATCTTGGTTACTTTCTGAATAATCGGCACCTAAATTTAAATATTCGTCTTCATTATATTCAATTTCTCCCACTAAATTACTCATTATGTCTTGGAATATTAAATTAGTAAATCCCAATATATTATCTCTACTTCTGAAATTTTTAAACAATTGTATCTTTAGATTATCCTTATTTGTTTTTTTATCTTTTATTTTATATGTTTCATACTTGTTTAAAAAAAGTTCTGGCATAGCTTGGCGAAATTTATAAATACTTTGTTTTACATCTCCTACCATAAATATATTATTTTTATTTGATACTGAATTTAAAATATATTCTTGTACTAAATTACTATCTTGATATTCATCAATTGCTATCTCTGTATATTTTTCTTGATATCGTTTTGCCACATCTGATGGTATTATATGCCCATTCTCTTCTTTTAATAAAATCTTTAAGGCAAAATGTTCAATGTCATTAAAATCAACAATATTTTTATCTCTTTTATGTTTTGAAAACTCTTTGTTAAATTCTAATATCATGTTTTTCAATCTTGTTAATATTTCATACATGTCATAAATATCTTGATTTGCTTGTTTTGAATCATAAATTAAAATTTTATCTAGTATCTTGGCTAGTTTCTTTTTTATATCATCACGAACTTGTTTCGCTTCTTCTTTTATTTCAGATTCTACTTTTTGCCTTGGCCATGTTACAAATTTTAAAGTTTGATTAATTTGATATGCTCTATCCCAACTATTTAAGTTGTTTTTTAGCCCCTGTAACATATCAATATCATTTCTAATCGTTTGCCAAAACTTTTCTAAATCTGGATTTAATGCAAGTTTTCTTTCTATATTTTCTAAAGATGTAATACTATCAATTAATTCTTCTTCTACTTCTTGTAACAGTTCTTTTCCCCATGTTGTAACCGCAAAATCTTCTTCTAGTTTTTCTTTTATATTAAACATTTCTATTTTTTCATCTAGCCACTTTTCTGGAAATGGGTTACTTTGAATATAAGTATATATTTTTAAAATCAAATCTTTTAGAGGTGTATCATCGCGATAACTTGTATATGTATTAATTAATTTTGTAAAATCTTCATCATCTTCCTCATATTTTTTCTCAAAAATTTCTTCAATGACCTCTTGTTTCAATAATTCAATTTCTGTTGTATCTGCTATTCTAAAATTAGGAGACAAATTGTCTAATTCATAAAAATTATTTCTTACTACTTCTAAACAAAAAGAATCTATTGTACAAATACTTGCTTTATTTAGTAAAGTAACTTGTCTTTGTAAATTTTCATTTTCTGGATCTTCTGCAAGTTTTTTATAAATAGCATCTAACACTCTTTCTCTCATCTCAGAAGCAGCAGCATTTGTAAAAGTAACTACTAATAATTTATCAATATCTACTTTTTCATTTATAATTTTATTAATAATCCTTTCAACTAAAACTGCGGTCTTTCCACTCCCAGCAGCAGCAGCTACTAATATATTAGAACCTTTTTTGTAAATAGCATCTTTTTGTTCATTTGTCCATTTTACTTCACTCATTCTATTTTCTCCTTTTGAGACAGTTGGGACAGAGGCTAATTGTCTCACTTTTTTGTTATTTTATCATTTGTTTATTTTTTTATCAAGATTTGATAAAAATTATGCTTTATGATAAAATTTGTAATAATAGAGGTGTTTATTAAGATGGATGAAAATATAGAAAGATACTGTCCTGATATTGAAACAGGATTAAGTGATGAACAAGTTGAGAAACGAATTGATGAAAATTTAGTAAATTATGATACGTCTGTACCAACTAAGAGCATTAAACGTATTCTCTTTGACAATTTTTTTACTTTATTTAATTTTTTAAACCTATTTTTAGCACTTGCCATATTTAGCGTTGGTTCTTATAAAAATATGTTATTTTTAGTAATCGTTATCATTAATACAGCTATTAGTACCATTCAGGAAATCCATTCTAAAAAAGTGGTAGATAAACTTTCCGTTTTAGCTTCTTCTAAATCGAGAGTTGTGCGTAATGGTAAAAAAATAGAAATTCCAATTGATAATATTGTTTTAGATGATATTATTGAATTTCATACTGGTAACCAAGTTGCAACTGACAGTATTGTTCAAAGTGGTGAAGTTCTAGTTAATGAATCCTATATAACAGGTGAACCTAACAGTATTACTAAAAAGCAGGGTGATACTATATTGTCAGGTAGTTTTATTGTAAGTGGAAAATGTTTAGCTAAAGTAGAACATATTGGCGAAGATAACTACACTTCTAAAATATCAAGTGGTGCTAAATATATAAAAAAGGTAAAATCAGAAATCATGAGTTCTCTACAAAAAATTATTAAATTCGCAACTTTTGTTATTATTCCAGTAGGAATTGCTTTATTTTGTAGTCAATTCTATTTACAACATGTTACTTTTCAAGAATCCGTTGTTCAAACTGTTGCTGCACTTATTGGTATGATTCCGGAAGGTCTAGTTCTTCTTACTAGTACTGTTCTGGCCGTTAGTGTAATTCGATTATCTGAGTCTAAAGTTTTAGTTCAAGATTTGTATTGTATTGAAACTCTAGCTAGAGTTGATACTTTGTGTTTAGATAAAACTGGTACTTTAACCGAAGGTAATTTGGAAGTAGTTGACATCATTCCTTTTGAAGCTAGCAACAAAAAAGAAATTTCTAATATATTAGCTAATCTTGGAAATTTTTCTGAAGATGAAAATTCTACTATACAAGCCATTAGAAATCATTTCTCTAAAATAGTAGAGGAATTTATACCAGATAACAAAATATCCTTTTCTTCTGAAACAAAATGGTCAGGAATCCATTTTAAAAATAATGGTAGTTATATAATTGGCGCTCCTGATTTTGTTTTAAAAAATAATACTAACTATGATAAAGAACTATTTCAAAAATATTCTCAAGATTATAGAGTTTTAGTATTAGCACATTCTAATTATGATTTTGAACAAAAAAACCTACCTCAAGATGTGGAACCACTTGCAATTATCTTACTATTAGACAAAATCAGAAAAAATGCTTCTAAAACTTTAAAATATTTCTACAAGCAAAATGTAGACATTAAAATCATTTCTGGAGACAATCCGATTACTGTATCTAAAATTGCAAAAAGAGTTGGTGTTAAAAACTTTGACAAGTACTTTGATATGTCTACCCTAGAAAATGATAATATGATTGATGAATTAGTATTAGAATATTCAATATTTGGTAGGGTTTCTCCTACTCAAAAAAAACTGCTTGTAAATGCTTTGCAAAAAAATGGTAGAACTGTTGCTATGACAGGAGATGGAGTAAATGACGTTTTAGCGCTAAAAGAAGCTGATTGTAGCATTGCTATGGCAAATGGTAGTGACGCTACTAAAAATATTTCTCAATTAGTACTTCTAAATTCTGACTTTGCTTCTATGCCAAAAGTTGTTGCAGAAGGTCGAAGAACTATTAACAATATTCAAAGGTCTGCTTCTCTATTTCTAGTAAAAACAATCTATTCTTCATTATTAGCTCTCATGGTGTTGTTTATGCAAGATGAGTATCCCTTTGTTCCAATACAACTAAGCCTAATTAGTGTTGTAACAATAGGTATTCCTTCTTTTATGCTTGCATTAGAACCAAATAGAGAAAGAATTCAAGGCAACTTCCTAAAGAACATAATATCAAGAGCACTACCAACTGGACTTCTAGTAGTAATCTGCATTTTTGTTCTTACTCTTCTTAACAAATATGGTATAATTCCGGAGCAAAAACTTTCTAGTTTATGCGTTGTATCAACTGGAATATGTGGTCTTGGATTGTTGCTTACACTTGTAAAATCACGAAAAAGTGAAGAAAGTAAATTACCTTTTTCTCCTTATAGATTGACATTGTTTATTATAATGACTGGCTTGTTTATTTTAGGTATTACCTATTTTGCTCCTTTTTTTAATATTGTTTTATGACTTTAAATTTATAAAATAAATTCTATAAACAATTGCTTTTACATAATTTTATTAGTATAATTAATTTATAATAAGATTTTGAAAGGAGATTTATATGGAAAACGAAGTTAGCGTACAAAACAAATTATTTGGAAAAACCTTTTTTTGGATGTTTTTGGGTCTTCTAGGTTCTGCTATTATTGCGTGGTATACTTACTCTTCTGGATTATTTGTTGACATTATTCTAGGCGGTTATTTCAATGTTTTATTAATCCTTGAGTTAGTAGCCGTATTTGTGTTTAGTCTTCTGTTTAGAAAACTATCGCCTGTCTTAGTTGGAATCTTATACTTTGTCTATGCTATGCTCAATGGAGTAACCCTAGCTACAATATTTGTAGTATTTGAATTAAGTTCTATTGTATATTTATTTATAATTTCCGCATTAATTTTTGGTGCTTTAGGACTTATTGGATACAAAACAAATAAAGACTTAAGTTCATGGGGCACCTATATTAATGTATTTTTAATTGCGGGTATTTTGCTTAGTATAATTAACTTGTTTATATTAAAAAGTTCAACTTTTGATTTAATTTTAGACTGGTTAATCTTAGCTCTATTTTGTGGCGTTACTATTTATGACATTAACAAAATTAAAGCATTACAAACTGAACCTAATATTGACCAAGAAAAAATACATATTTATTGTGCTATGCAACTATATTTAGACTTTATTAATATTTTCCTAAGAATACTTTCCATATTTGGAAAGAGAAAAAATTAAAATACTAAAAAGAGAACTATTTACAGTTCTCTTTTTCATTTAAATTAAATAATATCTCTTTAAATATTTCTAAATGTGTTTTTTCATCTAATATAATTCTTTCATATACTTTTCTTAAATACATATTATTTGTATAACGCATAAGTAATCGATATCCTTCAATTGCTTCTTCTTCGGATTTCATATTTATTTTCATTATTTCTTTTAAATCACACATTTTATATTTTACATTATGTGCCGACCACATTTCTCCCCTTGAATTTCTATAAATAGGTTTTTCTCCTAGTTCCAATAAAATTTGACCTAAGATATCTAAATGATGCATTTCTTCAATTGCTATGTCTTGCAAAATTCTGCTGATATCCTTATGTTCACTAAGTTCCATATGTTCATAAATGTATTGGGTAATGGCCGTTAGTTCTCCCTTTCCTCCTCCAAAACTTTCATAAATAAATTTACAATACCTAGGGTTAGAATACATTTTTGGTATTTTTGGATATGGTATACACTTATTTTTTTGGAGTATTGCTTTTAATTTTTCATATTTTATCATAAATAAACACCTCTAGAATATTTTATGTATATTCTAAAAGTGTTGCTACTGTTATTTTAGTTTATTTTATAAAAAATTGGGATAAAAATAAATAATAAAATGAATAAAGTAAAAAGCTTTAATACAAGTGTATTAAAGCTTTCTGATCCCTCTATGCAATTATTTCTTTGTCAAGTAGTATATAATTCACTCTATGCACATATAAAGCCTTTCCATCAATCATGATTCTTGTAGTTTTAGGTAAATCACTTGGAATATCAAAGTAAACGTCATCTCCTTCAAAGGCTGCAATTGGTATTCCTAGTTGAGAAGAAATAAGTACCGCCCTAGATTTTCCCATCATATTCTTGATTTTGTTTAAATTCTCATCAATAAAATTGATAGTTCCTCCATCTGTTTGAACTGTAGTTTCAGGTAACTCTATTTGGGATTCGCTTAATCCTTCTTCTATAAATATAACCGAATTACCTGCTTGTTCTGCTTCATGTCCATCTATTGTTATTGTAATAACGCTAGACATTTCATAGATTGTTGTATCTGTCCCATCACTATTTACTCCTTTTGTTTTCACTACATTTGATGAGAGATTTACTTTTTCTCCTTCCAGATTCAATAGATTGTTGGCATAATTGTCATAAAATTCAACTCTAAATCTATTTCCAATTAAATCTCCTTTAATCTCACTGATTTTCCCTTGAAACCAACTACATCCTGTAAGAGTGAATAAAATACATACGCTAACCGCTAATAAAATAATTTTCCGAGTTTTTTTCATCTGTCTATTTCCTCCTTAGTCTTGATCATTTTAAAAAAACTTGAATATTTTTTATTATACCATAATTTTACATAAAAATAAAGCATATGATTAAATATCATACACTTTATTACTTAAACTATTCTATTTCATCATTACAATCTTCAAATTGAGAATTGTATAAATCTGCGTAAAATCCATTTTTAGCTAATAATTCATCATGAGTTCCTTGTTCTACAATATCTCCATGATTCATAACTAAGATTAAATCAGCATTTTTAATAGTTGATAATCTATGGGCAATAATAAAACTTGTTCTTCCTTCCATTAGATTATCCATTGCGTCTTGAATTTGTATTTCAGTTCTTGTATCAATAGAACTTGTTGCTTCATCTAAAATTAGAATTTTAGGGTCTGCTAAAATAACTCTTGCAATTGTTAGTAATTGTTTTTGTCCTGCTGATACGTTGCTTGATTCTTCATTTAAAACTGAGTTATATCCATTTGGTAAGGTTTTAATAAAGTGATGTACATGTGCTGCTTTTGCTGCTTGAATAACTTCATCATCTGTTGCATCTTCTTTTCCATATTTGATATTGTCTTTTACAGTACCTCCAAATAACCATGTATCTTGCAATACCATACCAAACATTTTACGAAGTTCACCACGTTCAAAATCTTTTACATTATGACCATCAACTTTAATTTCTCCTGAGTTGACATCATAAAATCTCATTAATAATTTTACCATAGTTGTTTTTCCAGCTCCTGTTGGTCCAACTATTGCTATTTTTTGTCCTTCTTTAACTTTAGCACTAAAGTCATTTATAATTGTTTTATCTTCATCATATCCAAAGTGAACATGGCCAAATTCTACGTTTCCTTTTAATTTTGAAGTATCAATCTTTCCTTTTGCTGTTTCTTTTTCTTCTGGCTCTTCTAAAAATTCAAATACTCTTTCTGCTGCTGCTACCATTGCTTGTATCATTCCTGAAATTTGTGCAATTTGACCAATTTGGCTAGTAAATTGTCTATTATATTGGATAAAACTTTGTATATTACCCACTGTTATTGTTCCTTGAATTGCCAAGTAACCTCCTACTACAGCAACACCAACATATCCAACATTAGACATAAAATTCATAAACGGATGCATTAATCCAGATAAAAATTGTGATTTCCAAGCAGATTTATATAGTTCATCATTTGCCTTTTTAAATTCTTTTAATGATTT
>CALYAH010000016.1 GCA_944393455.1 uncultured Clostridia bacterium | reverse complement strand
TGCGGATGAAGGGACTCGAACCCCCACGCCGTTGGCACTGGTTCCTAAGACCAGCGCGTCTACCAGTTCCGCCACATCCGCATATTTTCAGTTGACAACATTTATATTAGCACATTTACATCCTGTTTGTCAAGCAATTTATTTAATATTTTATATATTAAAATATAAAATTAATCCTCCAATAATTGCTACAATAAATCCTAAAATCTTCAATCCGCTAGAAGCTTCATTTTGGTCTCCAAATCCAAAAAATCTCTTTGTTATAATTCTTGCGTCATAAATTAATATAACACCTATAAGTAGCATAAGTGTTGCAAATAATTTTATTACTATTTGAAACATTTCATCAACATCCTTTTTACTTTACCTTCATATAATATACTATTTTCGACAAGAAAAGTCAATATTATTATAACCCATATAAAAATTTTAAAAGGTCAATTTTATGATTTCATATTTGATTAAATGCTTTTTGTAAAATTTTTCCATGTTTTTGTTGACCGTTATATATATAGATGATAAACTTTCTTTTATGAAGCGAAATATTTCTTCATAGATTACCAATTTAAGTAATTCTTTTATTTTTATTTAACCACATATACTCAAGGAGGAATTAACATGAATACAATAGGTTTTATAATGGAAATAGAAGAAGTTGACTTTACTTCTAATAAAGGATTTTTTGCACAAGGAAAGATAACTAATGGTTTCGTTTGTTTAGGTGACGCTCTAGAAATTGTAGGAAATAGTGTTATTGTAAAAACTTTTATTGCTTCTATTGAAAAAATAGGAAAGAAAAACAATAAAACACTTGAGTGTTCAGCTAAAGCTGGAGATGAAGTAAGGCTTTTATTAACTAATAGTCCTCATGATAATATAGATAGAGGTCAAATTATTTCTACGCCAAAAACACTTAGATATCATTCTAAATTTAAAGCAATAATTACTTTATTAAATGATAAAGAAAATGAAATTTCTATTCGTGATGGATTTGATGCACAAATAAGTTTTGAAGAAAATCTTCTTTATGAAGTGAATGGATTCTTTCATTTTTTAGAAGATACTAAAGTTAATACTACGGTTCGTAATTCTTTTGATATGCTTATCTCAATGGAAACACCAACCGCAGTTGGAAAAGATTTAATTTTTAATATTTATAAATGTAATAAGAAAATCGGAACAGGTATTATTATAGAAATTGTAGACTAAAATATTAAATAAATATAACGTGAATTACTTTTATTTGGTAAAGAGACTACTTTGTTGTAGTCTCTTTTTTTATTTTAACTATTTAAAGCTTCTTTATATACATCTATCAATTCATTTGTTAATGCATCTTGAGAATGATTTTCATTTACATATTTAGCAATATAAGACCTATCAAATACTACTTCCTCATTTAAAACACTTAATATAGCTTTTGCTAGTTGTTCTACATCTTCAACTTCAACAAGAATACCTACTTCTTTTTTTAAGAAATCTGGTATTCCACCTTGATTTGTTCCTATAACAGGTGTTCCACACGCCATTGCTTCTAGTGCTACTAGTCCAAATGGTTCTCTTCTAGATGGTACTATTGATACATCTGCTATGTTATATATTTTTCTTAAAGTTTCATGTGGTCTATTCCCTAAAAATACTACATTTTTCAAATTTAAGTTTTTCTTTAACTCATTTAAATCTTCGTATAATTCACCATTACCCGCAATTAGCGTAAGAATATTTTCATTTTCATATTCTTTGCATGCTTTTAGCAATACATCTACACCTTTAAAATTAGTAAGTTTTCCAACAAAAGAAACTACCTTATCAAATTCTTTATTAATTCCTAACTCTTTTAAAACTTCTATTTTACTATATTCTTTTGGATAAAATACTTCTGGATCATAACCATTTTTTATAATAACATTCTTTCCATTTACATTTTTAAAAGTATCTACTACTAATTCATCACTATCTTTAGATATTGTCACTATTTTTTTGCATTTTTCTACAGCAAAATCGGCATATTTATGAAATTTAGAATCTTTTTGATATCCCATTATGTCTGTTCCATGCGCAGTTATAACTACTGGTACATCAAATTCTGCTGCTATGCCTGATAATATCCAAACATGTTGTCCATGTATGATATCTGGATTAAATTCTGATATTTCTTGTTTTATTGCTTCTCTAAAAGCATCCTCGTACATTTTTAATTCTTCATCTGTTAAATCATAAAAATTCACTGTACTTCTTGGATGAGTTGTAAAACATGGAAAATTAAAAGGTAATGCTCCTTCTATTTTTTCATTACTCGTAAAATAAATTGGATGAAGTTTTACTCCTTCAACACGACTATAATCTTTTGTGTTTTCTGGCATAATAATACATACTTCATTTCCCTTTTTTACTAAACTTTTAGCTATATTTTTTGTGTATACCCCACTTCCTGATCCCTCTAATGGGAAATGATTAATTAATAATATTTTCATAACAATTTACTCCTTTCTTTTTATCTTCTTTATTTATTATTATATTTCTATCCTCTTAGCAAATTTGTCTTTTATTAACACTTTTAGCAACTTATTTTTTTCTTTTTCCAATTTAGGATCTTCCGATAATATCTTCATAGCAACACTTTGAACCATTTTTAAAATATCAATATCCTCGAATAAATTAGCTATTTTAAACTCTGGTAACCCATGTTGCATAGTTCCAAAAAAGTCTCCTGCACCTCTTAATTCCAAGTCTTTTTCTGAGATAATAAATCCATCATTTGTTTCACACATTACTTTCATTCTTTTTCTTACATTTTCACTTTTGCCTTCAAATTTTAGTATACAATAAGATTTATATTCACCTCTTCCAACTCTTCCTCTTAATTGGTGTAACTGTGCTAACCCAAATCTTTCAGCATTTTCTATTACCATAATGTTAGAATTTGGTACATCCACTCCTACTTCTATTACTGTTGTAGATATTAATATATCAATTTCTTTATTTTTAAATCGTTCCATAATTAAATCTTTATCTTTTGTTTTCATTTTTCCATGAATATAATCTACTCGATATTCTGGAAAAACCTCTTTACTATATGTTTCATATAATTTTTCTACAGATTTTAAATCCATTTCTTCGTTTTCTTCTACTAATGGACATACTACATAAGCTTGCCTTCCTTCTTTTACTTGTTGTCTTATAAAATTATTAACTCTATCAGTCATATTTTTACCAACTGCAAATGTGTCTATTTTCTTTCTGTTTGGTGGAAGTTCATCAATAATAGATATATCTAAGTCTCCAT
>CALYAH010000015.1 GCA_944393455.1 uncultured Clostridia bacterium | reverse complement strand
GATGGACAATAGGAACAAATGCTGAATATGACTCTTATGAAGCTCAAGATCTTGCAGATAGCCAAAGTATGTATCATACACTAGAAGAAAAAATAATACCAATTTATTATGATAAAGACAAAAATGGAATGTCTAAAAAATGGATAGAGATGATGAAAAATTCTATCATTACAACAGGTGGAAAATATAGTACAGCTAGAATGTTAGTAGATTATACAGATCAACTATATATACCTCTTTGCAAATTGACTAAAAAATATTATGAAGATATAGATAATGTAGCAGCATATAATACATGGAAAAAAGAGTTGTATATGAATTGGAAAGATATAAAAATAACACAAGTAAATAATTTGGATGATATTACAATAGATGCAGGAAATTATATAGAAGTAGGATGTGAAGTAGAACTTCCAAATATTGATGCAAATAATATAACAGTAGAAGCTTATTATGGTAAGATTTTAGATAATGGAGTTGTAGAAAATGTTAGTATTATTCCAATGACATTATCTGATTCAGATGAAGAAGCAAAAAAATATTATTATACAGCAAAAATAGAATTGACAACAGGTGGAAATTATGGATATACATTTAGAGTAATGCCAAGACATGAAATGTTATTAGAACCAGCAAATTTGGACTTAGTAAAATGGATCACAAAATAAAGAAGCGAAAGTTAAGCAAATTAATGTAAAAAAGAAAGATAATTATCTTATTATCTTTCTTTTTTAGAATTATAAAACAGCACCCAAAATTAAAATGCCAATATTATCACGATAAATCTCATCAAACTGAGAAATAGGAAGAGGGTTTTCGCCAATGCCAGCTTCTATTGTATAACCAGGTAGGTTAAAATCTTGAATAAACCAATCTTTGAAACCAGCAAAACTAGAGTTGTAAGGAGTTTCGGACAATTTGTAACCACTTACATTAGCAAAACTATTTCCAATATAAAAGCTATTTGGAGGATTAAAATTTTGGAACTGCCAATAAATTTCTTCTCCCTGTGTATGATAAGCTATAACCAATCTAAAATTATGAGAAATAGTAAAGTTATAAACAGCTAAACTCTCAGGTTCTGTTAAAGGTCCGAACCCAACAAAGTCACGGGGAGAAGGACCGAGTAAATCCTTGTGCATATTTTATTTCTTTTGCTTGTTCCCATCCTGCAGGAAATTGAAGATTTAAATCCACACCATTAAAGTTAGCTTTCCAACCAGAAGGAAAAGGAATAGTAGGATAATTATTTGCAATATTTTTAAAAGAATTATAAATACTACCATTTGGATTATAATATCCAGTAACTAAATCAACTCCATCAGGATTGACCATTGGCATAAGATAAATAGAACTGTTATTAAATAAATTTCTAATGCTATATCCAAAAAGAGTGCTGTTATTGATATAAGCTAAGCAATAATCTTCTATAAATTTCATAAGAAGTACACTTGTAATCCATTCATTCGCATGAAAAGAAGCGGAATAAAAAACACGTTTAGATCCACGACCAAGTTTAACAGCTGGAATTGTTTTGCCTAAAACACTATATCCCACATTTTCAAGTTGTAAAAAAGGATATGTAGAAACTAATTCATAAAGATTGGAACGCATTAATTCATATGTATAATTAACATTAGTTTGAACGATTGCCATAAAATCACCTAATATAGTATATAAAAAAGTAAGTAGCATTATTACAAGATAATTAAAAAGAAGAGAAGGAAAATTGAAATTTTAAATATAATATGTTAAAATAGAAGTATTAAGTAAACTAAATACTTAATAAATATGCTAAATAGCAAATTTAAAAAGCACTATTCTTTACCTGATAACAAAGGAGAAGACAAACAAGATGATGATATTACTGATAATTGTATGCATATTAATTTATGGAGTATATTCTATGAAAATAGAATTCAAATATGAAGAAATAGAAAAAAATTTTAAAGTTAAAATCGTAGTGTTGTTAGTATATATACTAACTATAATTATAGATTTTCTAATTGATAGAAATTTTATATTTTTTCATTTAATAGCTCTTATTTTTGGAATAGAAGCGATAATAGAACAAAAAAATAGATTGCAAATAGTAAGAAAAGAAAAAGAGAGGATGATGGAAAGGGCTCAAAAAATAAGATTAGAAAAAATTAAAAGAGAATGCCCAGAAAACATCATAGATGTGCAATATGTAGAAATAGACTAAAATAATATAGGGTAAGGAGGGAGAGGATTAATATAATTCTCTCTTGTGCTAATTATATTTTTATAGTATAATAATAAATACATGGGGATGTAATGGTTTCGACATTGCACCAGAAATATAGATAGCAAGTAGTGGATTCTCGTTGGCCACTTAAAAAAACGGGAAACTAAAATAAACGCTGATAATAACGAATTAGCATTAGCTGCCTAAGTTGTAGCTACGCTTTACTAAATAGTCCCACCTGTTTAGATAAAGTGTCATAATAGTGGGAAACAAAACTATCTTTGCTTTTAAGATAGTGGGTAATTAAAAAGCTATATTGTAGTAAAACCTGTTTGTTGGTGTTACTATGATGAATAGAAAAAACAAACTAAACTTGTAGAAATTTATATGGAAAGTGTTATGGACAGGAGTTCGACTCTCCTCATCTCCACCAAAATGAGACATGTGGGACAGAGCAATTTTGTTTCAAAATATGCGGGTATAATTTAGTGGTAGAATGCCATGCTTCCGACCTGGTCGCGCGAGTTCGATTCTCGCTACCCGCTCCATTTGAAATCTTTTAAATAAATTATCAATTATCTTCTTTAATTCAAAAATATCCCCGTCAAAAAAGCAGTTACATTTAACATTATATATAATATAATATTAATATCTATTTTTCTTTTTACATATATATTTATTGCAATTAAATATATCAAAAGCAAAAATCCAATAAATATTATTGATAAAAGGCTTGATGAAACAGATAATAAAAAAGTTGAAAACCATGTAGCAAAACCTAAAAAATTATTATATAAAAAAGCAAGTAATAATAATACTATACTCTTAATCTTTTCATCTATATGTGATTCTCCAATCATAATTATTAAAGGAATACTAATTATTTTTAAAAGGAATATTAATATTTGCATATTTGTTTTATCTCTCCTTTAAAATACTATTTATTATTGATATCTCTTTTTCTAATAATAAGCAAAAATTATTGTGAAAATTATAATTCATTTGATATTAATTCTTCTATTTGTTTTAAAGTATCATTCAATACCTTAGGTCTATCAAAAGAAGTATCCACATACCAAATATTTAACTCTTTGCACTCTTTTTCATACTGTTTACTTTTATCAATCCAGCGTACACAATGGTCTAAAAGAAGTTCGTCGTTTCTATCATAAGTCCAATCTCTCTCAGTTTGATATTTTCTAATTTCATTAAAATGTTGCTCAACAGTTAAACTTGGAGTCCCCAAAAAAAGTATAATAGTATTGTCATTATTTAATAATTCTAGAGCTTTTTTGGGTGTCATATCACATGTTTCAACAATATAATTAAAATAGCCTTTATTCCTTTTTATATTTTTATAAAATAAGCTCGCCAAAAAATTAGGAAAGTCATCAACCATCCCAATTCCGCCTGTAACATTAATATTAGTTTTAGGTAATGTGTTTTGGAAAGCGCCTCTAATATCATCACCAATTATAATATGGTAAAAAGGATGTTTTTGGGAAATCATTCTTGAGAGTGTAGATTTACCTGCTCTAGAACTTCCGAATATAGCAATATTTTTCATGTATATACCTCCTATAATAAAAATTATTCTGTAAAAGAACTTGGATGATAAGCATTAATTCCCAAGCTTTCAGCTTTTCTTAAAACATCAATTCTATCATCTACAAAGGCTACATTTTTAAGGTCGACATTTTCATGCTTGCAGTACTCCATTATAACTTCAGGTTTTAACATTGTTGAAGAAATAAAGAAAATATTTTCTCGTTTTATATTAGGATAATTTTCTTTTAACCATTTATATTTTTGATCTATTTCATTATTGGTTGTAACGGTTCCTAGTATAAATATTTTATTACTATCTAATTTTTCAATAATTTTTTGCATTGTTTTCAAAGGTCTAGCTTTGTAAAATAAGTCACTAAACAATAAATCCTCTAGAGATTGACAACCTAATTCTGAACAACCACCAGCATATAGTCTGTCTTTGTATCTATATTCTGATAATGTACCATCTACATCGAAAAATACATATTTATTTTTTAATTCTTCTATCATAATTCGTACTCCTAATTTTATTATCTTTTGATAAGATTCTAGCATATTTGACAATAAAATACTATACTTATTTAGAAAATTAAAAATCGATTTTATGTAATATTTTTTTAATTAGATGATTCTTTAGGTTAATAAGAAAAAAGGAAAGATAGCTTTCCTTTTTTTATTAATTTGTATTATTTATTTCATCTATAATTTCTATTCCGGTCATTTCGCAAGGAATATTAATTCTTTTTATATAATTTTTATTAAAATTATTATAATAATTCATACCTAAATCATATACTTGCATATCAATTCCATTTATTTTTAAGGCCCAAACCGTCTTACTTGTAAAAGCTCCATAAGGATATGCAAATACTTTTAGACTTTTATTTCCTAAATTTTTTTCTATAACTTTATAAGATTTTTTTACATCGTCAACAATTTCTCTAACAGAAAGTTTATCATAAAATACATGTCTTTTACTATGGCTAAGAATTTCTACAAGACCACTATTTTGCATTTCTAAACATTGTTCCCAGCTTAAATATTTTTTGCTATCTAATTCTTTTCCTATATTATCAGTCACTACAAAAATAGAAGCTTTAATATTATATTTTTTTAGGATAGGATAAATATATTCGTAATTACTATAATATCCATCGTCCATGTTAATTAAAATAGGCTTTTTAGGAAGTTCTATTTTTTTATTAATCGCATCGTTTAATTCTTGAAAAGACATAAAATTATAACCATTGTCGAGTAAAGTTTTTATATTTTCTTCAAAACTTTCAGGAGTATTAATATAGTTAAAATTATCAGGGGCACTATCGGGAACAAGTTTTACAAAATCATGGTAAAGTAATATTGGAATTTTAATATTATTACTATTCTCTTTTGGTTGTTCAACAAAGATAATAGCTGTAACTACAATAATTATAGCTAAGGCTACTATAAGAACAAAATGTTTTATTTTCATTTTTTATTCACCACCTATATATATAATATTAATTTTTTGACAAATTGTACTATTTATCACCATTTTTCTACATCTTTCATAGGATGGTATAGGGGTGATAAAAATGTTTTTTATATCAACTATGGTCTCACTTTTTTATTTTATCTGCTCAATTTTTATAAATATTAATTGGATTAATGATATAGCTTGTTTCTTTGGATATCCTTTGGCGATATACCTTGTAACATTTATAGCATTAATTCCAGGATTTATATATTTATTTATGCTCGTTAGTTTGTTATGGAATAAAAAAGAAAAAGTGAGAAAGTCAAAAAAAGAAGAAGATGTGACAGTTTTAATACCAGTTTATAATGCAAAAAAATCTATTAAAGAAACAATAGATTCTATTAAAAATCAAGAATATTGTGGAAATATTTATATTAATATAATAGATGATGGTTCTACGGATGGTTCTTTAGAAATATTAGAAGATATGAATCTAGATTCTAATATAAAATTATTAAAATTGACTCATAAAGGAAAATCATCAGCTCTAAATGAGGGGTTAAAATATGTAGAAACAGATTATACTATCACAATAGATAGTGATACTGTTCTTCATCCGTTGGCAATTAGAAATATTATGAATAAGTTAGTTAATTCTAATAAAAAAACTGCTGCAACAGCAGGATGCTTATTTGTAAAAAATGCTAAAAAAAGTTTTATTACAAAATTACAGGAATGGGATTATACTTTAGGAATATTTGGTGTAAAGTTATATCAAGGTAACTATAATTCTACGCTAGTTGCACAAGGGGCATTTAGTGCTTATAAAACAAAAATCTTAAAACAGATAGGTGGATGGAAAAATTGTGTAGGTGAAGATATTGTTTTAACTTGGGAATTATTAAGTCAAGGATATGAAACCAACTTTGCCAAAAAAGCAATTGCATTTACAGAAGTTCCAGAAACTTTAAAGGATTTAGGCAAACAAAGGAAAAGATGGGCTAGAGGTATGATTGAAGCTTTTAAAAAAGTGAAAATTGTAACTTCTAAAAAACTTAATATAAAGTCTAAAATTTTAATGTGCTTAAATATATTTTTCC
>CALYAH010000014.1 GCA_944393455.1 uncultured Clostridia bacterium | reverse complement strand
CATACATTTTATAGTCTTATTTTACTACTTGTCCTTTGTGGTTTTTGTCTTTTTTAGTATTCTAATCTAAAAATCTTTTTTACTCTTTTTGATATATATTTATAGTTTTTTTTATATTTTGCTAACATTTGATTTTTATTTTATTACATAATGTTAAAAATTGCAACATAAATCACAAAAAAGTCGTATGGAATAAATTTATTCCATACAACTTTTTTAATTAACTATTTATAGAACTTTTTTCTTAATAAAGATAATTCCTGTTCCTAATATTATGAATGAACTAATACCTAATAAGATATATGGTAAATAATTGTTGTTTTCACCTGTTGGCCCTGTTATTACTAATACTTTTACGTCATCATCACTTTCTACTTCAGGACCTGTTCCTGGTACATAATTTCCTGGTGTCGCATATACATATTCATCTTTTGCGTCCGGATCTCTTTGAGATAAATCTGTTGGAATATATTCCATTTTTCTTCCTTTCAAAGTATTTACCTCTACATCATTATCAAATGCAAAGTCATCTTCATTGTTAGCTAACAATTTTGTTGCTTTCATAGTAATTGTTTTTATTTCATTTGGTTGCATATTAGCAAAAGTATCTGTTGCTAATACTCTATTATATGTTTTAATAACATCATATGCATCTTGTGATAAGAATCCATTTGTTACCATGTCTGTTTTTATATCAGACTTAATATCTGTCCAATTACTATTTTCAGGGTCTGTAGCATCAAATTCTAATCCATTTGACAAGTAGTCAAATAATCTTGTTACTGTTGCTAGTTTCCATCCTGCATTTCCTGTTGGTATAGTTCCATAATAATAATAATTTTTATCATTATAATCAATTTCAGCTTGTGTATTATCTACAATAATTTCATATTGAATTCTTAAAGTTGCACCTTGTATTAATTCGTCATCTAATTCTATATGAACGCTACCATCTGGCATGAATTTCAAATATTGAATATCTTCATTTCTTGGGTCTCCCGAAATTACGGTTTGACCATTTGCTAATGTTAGCTCTACAAAGGCTATTTCTTTTCTTACGTCAAGATTTTGTATTGGTCTTCTTACAATTCCTAAATCTATATTATCAAATATAAATTTAAGTTCTACACCATATTTACTAATGTTGTCTAAGTTAATATCATAATCTAATTTAATGTCAAATATACTTGTATTTGCTTCGATAGCTTCTAATTTTTTATCTTCTTGTTCTTCTTTTGCCGTTGAGTATTTAATCTCTTCTTGCGTTGTTCTTTCGTCTACAATATCTACTCTGTCTCCATTTTGTTTAATACCTATTTCGTCTTTTGCATCTGACATTCTAGGTGCAGTTGTTCCTGTTTCTTCTCTATACCAGTAATTACTATTTGGTTCTTCACCATTTCTATAGATTGTTGATTTGTATTTTTCAGTCTCTACATTTCCTAGTGAATTTCCATTTGAATCGTAAATTACGCTTGTATTTCCGTAGGTATATCGAATTACATAGTTAGATGGCATAATTCCAGAAAATTCATAGCTTCCATCCGTATCAGTATATGTACTAGCCGGTTCTACAATAGTTGTTCCTGTTGTATTATCCCACTTATATAAATCTGCTACCGAGTATGTAGTATTTCCGCTTCCATCTACATCTACCTTCAACAATTCAACCTTAACATTTCCTACTAGATTTTCTCCTGTATTATATAGTCCATCACCTATTCTTTGTCTATCAAATCCAGCTTTATTTAGCTCAGCTGCTATTGCATCCTCTTCCCAAACAGTTCCTCTTATTATTCTTCCTTCTTTTACTTTTAAGATTAAAGATATAGCTTTGTTTGTATCATCTTCATGATAAGTATTTGGATCAACTGTTCTCATACTTCCTGGTTCTGAATCTCTATCTACTCCGGCATATCTATTTGTAAAGTTATCATCATCAAAAGAAGAATAAGATGTTATTTCTACTGCTGAATTTAATGTTGCTTCTCCATTTAATAAGCTATTAATAGCATCATTGCTTAATTTATAGCGTATGTATACATATCTTAAGTTTACATATCCAGAATCTGTACTACTTGCAGTTGCATTTTGATTTCTTATATCTTGATTTACTACAATTCTAGCTCTCTTATATGTATTACCATCATGTGTTTCACTATATGATGTATCTTCGTAAATATCTGTTATTTGTTTTCCATCTTGATCTACAACACTGTCAATTGTGTATCGTGAATCATAGTAATTCATAATTTCATTAACTCTAGTGTTTACTGTGTTTGCTTCATTTTTTAATCCTACTCTATATGTCATGTATACTGAAAAACTTTGTGGATTATTTACATTATATGAAAGGTCTGATGAATAGAATTCTCTTTCGTAAGAAGATGGTCCTCTTTCACTTTCATAACTTACTGTAACATTAAAATTTTTGTCCTTCATTGTTTCTTCAAAATCTGAAATTCTATTTGCATATTCATAAGTATGTTCATATCCATTTAGATAAATTTTTACATTGTCAAGGTCTTCTATTGCCACCATATCTGGCATTTCTCTTTCCCATAATCCTAAGTTAACATTTGGAATTTCGTCTAATCCTTGTGTTAAAATATCATTTATGGTAATTCTTTGTCCTAATAGATTATTTGGTGCTGCATCTTTCGTATTTGCTGTTATCATGTATTGTTCATTAATTCCCGCAATTGGATATTTTTGACGACCACCTGAAGAATCTTCATAATATCCATATAGATATTCTCCTCCATAATTTAATGTACTAGTATGTAGGTTAGTATCATAATCATATGTTAATCCATATGTTCTTTGTCCATTTCCATTTTGTGCTTCACCATTTACAACTGTTGCATAATTTTCATTAAAGTTGCTTCTTAAAGTATCATCAGTTGCTTTATTTCCATTATCCACATTAGTATTTACTTGAACTGATTTATAGCACATTCCATTATATCTGAATTCAATATATGCTCCTTCTAGGTCTTCTATTCTAATTTTTGCAGCATTTGAATCTCTCATATAATCTCCAAATATGTATGCTCCTTGAACTTCTTGATTACTAGAATTAGTAATTGTTCCTGTTGTTCTTGTATCTATAACTGTTCCATCTGCCTTTTTCAAAGTAACTTCTACATTCATTACTCTTCTATCCGCTGTATCGTTACTATCATTTTGCCATAGCCAGTTTCTTACTGACATTTTTTCAGCAATCATGTCTTCCCACACATATCCAGATATTTTAATATATTTTCTATCATTTGTTATGTTTACATTTTCAGTTGCTCCTGCAGATATCGTTCCCGTTTTAACCACTTTAGGTAAATCAGATGTATCATATCCGAAATTTGGGTTTATTTTTTCTACTATTTCATAATTTCCTGGATACATACCAGAAATATGTATTCTTCCATCTGCTCCTGTATTTAATACTGTCTCTTGCGTTGTGTATGAAGCTTTTCCACTTCCATCTATTGCTACATATTGTCCTGCTTTTTCTCCTGATGTCATTCTTATTGTTAAACCTACATTTGCAAGTCCTTTTCCTGAACTAGAATCTGTTTTTGAAATTTCAATTTCACCTAATGGCTCTTCTTCTCTAGCAGCATACATAATAACTGATTGTC
This sequence comes from uncultured Clostridia bacterium, assembly GCA_944393455.1. Taxonomy (GTDB): domain Bacteria; phylum Bacillota; class Clostridia; order TANB77; family CAG-508; genus CAG-269. The sequence goes on along the minus strand of CALYAH010000014.1, from coordinate 24,893 downwards.
CATAACCTAATCCCTTAGATCCATTTCTTATAAGAAACATAAATCTTGCTCTATAATTTTTATTGGCAGATTCACGTATTGCCTCTTGAGCTTTTGCTGAAGATGCTGAGCCTCCTAAATTACCTTTTATTGCAAGACTTCCATCTACACCCATATTTATTAATGTTGACCTATAATATCCAACCATATTTGCAATTGCAGCTTTGTAAGAACTACTTGACACATGAGTTTCATTTGCTAGAATAGATCTATTTGCTAAATATGCTAACTGTTTCATTTGTGTAGTATATGCACCTGGTCCAAATGTATTCCATGAAGTATCACTTAAAGAATAAACTTGTACTGTTCCATCAGGTAATAAGTCTACAATATTATTTATCAAAAATCTATTATTAGCACCACTACCAGCATAATCTCCCTCATCTATACAATATGCTGCATGTAATGCATAAATATTACAATATTCATCACCACTACCATGAGTACACTGCGGAGTCTGATAAGTAAGTTCAGCACCACAAACATATGTTGGACTAGCTTCAAAAAAATCATTTTTTTGATTATTTGTTGCAGCTACTGCTTCATCTGCAAACCACATTGTTCCAGCTTTAGGTACATGTGGATTATCATACCACCCCAGTGCAATCCATGCTTCTAGTTGGTTGGCATTAACAGTAGTAGTCATAAAAAGGAATATGAAAAATATAATGATACTTAATATGATTTTACTTGTTTTATTCATTACCATTTTTCCCCCTTTTCCTTAAAAAATATACTGTTACTCCAGTTAATACTAAGATTAGTATAACAACTCCAACACTAATTATTGTAGTAATACCAGTACTAACTGATATAATAACATCTGCTCTTGATAGATCATCTTCTTTTTCTTCTTTATTATTTGATATTGAATCAACATCTGTTATTAACATTACATTACTTGCTCTTCCAAGTTCAGCAATATTAATTATTGTTCCTGTATTTTCTGGTGTTAATGTTTTAGTTAATATTAATGTTACTTCTTTTGTTTCACCTGGTGCAATTTCTTGTTGAGCTAATGTTCTATTATGTAATTCATTTGTACCTTCTAATGTCCAATTCTTATCTTCTAAACTCATTCCTGCTGGTAAATAGTCTATAATATCTTCAACATAGCCTGAAATTTCACCTTCATTTGTTATTTTTATCTGATATTCAATTGTTACTTTGCTATTATTTATATTTTTAGCCTTTAATTCTATTTTAGCTAATTGAGTATTATTGTAACTATATACACTAGTTTTTGAATTACTTTGTAATGTAATTTTATTTACAAATTTATCTAGTTTTAAGTCAAATATTTCGCTTTCTATAAATCCCGCATCTGCTGATACATAACTATTTTCTATTTTTAATAAATCTGTTACAGCAAATTGTTGTCCATCTATATCTTTTGCTATTACGTCAGAATTTAGATATGTTTCTACACCTTGTTTTTGATATTCTGTTAAATAATATTTGGTAGTATCATATTTAAAAGCTACTATATAAGTTCCATTAGATAAATCAGAAAATGTATAAGCACCTTTATCATTTGTAGTTGTTGATTTTACTTCATTTTGCTTTGTATCCAATAGCATAACTATCATATTTTTCATTACTTGTTCGTTTCCTTGTCTTTCTCCATCTTTGTTTTCATCTACCCAAGCAATTCCTGATATTGAATTTTGTGATTGTACTGGCATATTTATTTTGTAAGTTACTTTATTTGATTCAACTAAAGTGGTCTTACCACTTGCTGTTATAACATTTGTAATTGTTTCTTCATTTGCTCTTTGCTCATCTATTATTGTCTCTATATATAGTTCAATTTTTTCTCCTGGTTGTAATGTTTCTATAATACCAATTGAATTATTTACTATTTCTTCTTCTGCAACCTCTATTTTTTCATTATTTTTTATATAATAAACATTTTGTATTACAGCTGCTGAAGGAACTTTATCTGCTATTATAAGATTGTCTTCTATAAGGCCTTTATTTTCTATAATAGCTTTATATATTAATTCATCTCCTGTTTTTACTGTATCTTTTTCTATACTTCCTACTTGTGTTATTACAATATCTGTTTGATCTTGATGTATTTGTTTTTCTACTATATTAGATACGTAAGTTTCTTCACCTATAGTTGCACTTGCACTAATCGTTATATCTTTTGTTAAAACATCAGCAGGCATATCTATTACATCAAAGGTTGTAGATACATTTACAGTTTTTCCACTTTCTATAGTACTAATTTTTATTTCTGCGATTTTACCATTATTAGATAATAATTCAATGTCTACACTAGTTCCTGCTTCATCATCATAGGCTGCAATTAAATCTTCCCTTAGCTTACAATTTTCTGGTATATTTACATCTAATATTACATCATTTAAATTTTCCTCTGATATATTGGTTACTTCATATCTTGTAGAGAAGGCACTTGTTGCTGTTATTAAAGACTCTTCATAATGTCCATATGCTGCAATTATTTGTAGTTTAGCATCTACTATTTCATTTGAAATAGTATCAATTGTAGTTTCATTTCCATTGCCTTGTATCGTTATTGTTCCTTTAGTATTTCCTCCTACATTTTGTTTTGCTACAAATTCATATTCAAAAGTAGTAAATTCTCCTACTTTTAAAATTTCTGCATTATACTCTTTTTGTTGTAAATCTGGATTTTGTATAATAGTAGTAAAATCCATTTCTTCAAATGTTACAGTATTTTGTTCTCTTTCTACTTTTACATCATAGAAAATAGCATTGTCATGTTTTGCAACAATTGATAAATTTTGTAAATCTTGTGCTGTGTCATTTAAAACTATTACAGTATATTTTATTGTTTGTCCTTCGTAAATTTGTTCTCCATCTTCTAAAACCTTTCCAGCAGATGTTGCAACAATTTTTACTTTTCCGATTCCTTCTATCGTTTGATAATCAGATGTATCATTTTCATTAATAAGTTCTATCTCTTCCTTAGCTTGGTTTACTAGTTCAGTATTAAATTGCGTATAGAAACTATCTGACAATTCTTGTCCTTGATAACTATAATTTACTTCTATTCCTTCTTGACTGTATTGATTATATTCTAAGCCACTTGGAATAGCTATTTGATAATTAATTTTTAATGTTTGACCATTATCTATTTTACCTTCATTAAATACGATTTTATAAGCTTTTACTTCTTCTATATTTTCTATTCCCTCTTGCCAATCCATATCGCTTGAATTTTTAGCCTCTTTTGTTGAATAATATACTGTTACATCTTCTCTATTTACTTCAACTGGTGAAGTTAAACTAGTTTTAAATGTACTTTGTTCATCAGATACATTTCCAACTATTTCTATATTATTCATTTGGGTTTCGTAATTATTTATTAATGTTCTTTCTATATTAACAGTTTTTACTTCATCTTGAATTTTTAGTCCAACATCAATGGTTCTATTATCAATACTTTCTATTACTTCTTCTGAATCTGATTGATTTATTTTTGTATATACCATCATTCCATATTTAGATTCAAATTTTACTGGTACTGTTGTTTGATAGTTTCCTTGTGCTGAATTATCATTTGAATAACTAAATACTAATTCCTGTGAACTTGTAGGTATATCCTTTTTTAATGTAATATTACTATTTATAACAATTTGAGTTCCTAGCACGCTATCGTTATATTTTGTTTGCTCACCTGTTAATTTTAGTATTATTACTCTTTTACCATTTTCTGTTCCCATTTTTGCTTCTGATACTGTTAATTCATCATCATATATTTTGTTTATTGAGTTAACTTTCATTTCTTCAATGTAGTCAGGTATTTCTATTCTTATAGTTGGATTTTTATATAAATCATATTGAGCAGAATTATTTTTTAAAAGTATAACCATTTCAACACCCTCATTAGTCTTTAGTGATGACCATGAGTTTTTATTTAAACTTAATGTTGCTTCTGTTTTTGTATCTTCTAATCTTGTTGAAATTTCTGCTACCTCTGTTGTAGTATTTTGTAATTTATTTGCTGTAGCTTTTGTTTGTGTTTTTAATAATGTAAATTGTTTTAAGCTATCTTTTTCATATCCACTATTTCCTTGTATACTTCTAGTATTATTTATATAAAATGTTCCTTCACTTACTGGTTTTGATGTTTTTACCTTTATGCCACTAACAACTCCATCATAAAATACTGTAATTGAACCATTCTCATCTTGAATATCTTTTGTAATTGTATGTAATGTATTTCCTGCTATATCTGTTATTGTTATTACATAATCTTGTCCAAAAATTCTTTCTAAGTCACTTTTATATAATGTAGTAGATTTGTATATTAGATTTTCTCCTATGGCAAATTGACTTCCATTACCATCTTCAAATACTTCATCTGCTTTTTCTATTTCTATACTTTCCACTGTGTTAATCTCAGATATTTCTATTTTGTTTCTCTCAGTATAATCAGTTCCATTTGTAGCATTTGCATACATGTAACCTTTATATATAACTTCTGTTGCTGCCTTAGAAATACTTACACTACTTCCTTTTTCTTCTAAAGCTACTACTTTTGTATCTGTTTTTTGAATTGATGCTTTTGTATAAAGAGTAGTTTCCATATTAGTTTCTAGTTCTATTTCTTGTGCTTTAAATTCTACATTCTTATAATTGTAAATTACTTTATATTCGTTTCTACCATCTTTCCATGTTCCACTTGTATCTTCTGAAATTATTACTTTTTGATTATCTTTATCATAGTTTACTTTATCTTCTAATAATTTTTCTCCGTTTTTTATTACAACTACACTTTCTGGTAGTACACCTTCTATCACTGGTACAATTGTTTCAATTGTTTCTGATTTTCTTGGTAAACGATTATCTGTAACTTCAGTTATAATGCTCTCTTGTAATAAAATCCCCTCTGTTCCTAAATTCACATATTTTTCAACGTCTTGTGATAATGCCACATCTACTTCTTCTGTCCACATCATTCTTGTTTTAATTTGTCCTGTCACATCACGTCCTTCTGATTCTCCTTCTACATATGTTCCTGTAAGAGATATTGTATTTTCTTTTTCAAAATAATCTTCTTCAAAATTACTTTGTTTTTTAAATTTAATTGGTATCTCAATTATTACACTATTTCCATAAATAATTTGATTTAATTCAATTTCATTTGTTTCTAAATTAATATTTTTTACATAATTATTTTGTACTTGATCTTTTAGAATTTCGAAGTTTGTATTTTCTATTTTGATTTTTGCGTCGTTTAATACACCTTCTTCTTTCACATTAATGTTCAGAATAAGGTTTTCGTTTTGTGTTAAACTATTTTGTTTGCTATGAGTCTTATTGCCATTATCTAAAAAATAGCTATCAAATTCGACATTCTTTATATTAGTTGTCGTATTTTGCATCTCTAATTCTTCATACATTGCTATTGCTACTCCATGACCTAGCAAAATAAAATCACCGGCCATTAGTACTGTAACTAATATTGATATTAGTATAAACTTCAAAATTTTTCTTTTCATTTTCTTCCTCCTAAGTGCATGAGATAATTCTACTTACTATTTATAGTAACTTCATTTTTTGCAAAAATCAATATCAGTTTTTTCCATATTATCCATATATTACATAATTCGACTCATATCGCTTTAGGGATAGTCATTTGCTGTCTTTTTTTATGCCTTTTGTTAAATTTTCTTTACAAAATTGTTACATTTTTATAATAAAAAATCCAAAAAAGCTTAAAATGCTTATTTGCGTAACATTTATTAATTTTACACATAAAAAAGAGAAGCTTACGCTCCTCTTTTTATTTCTATATGCTATTTATCTCCTAATGCTTTTTTCTTGATAAATAGAACTCCTACACCTAATATAACAACTGCTACAATTGCAACTATAATTGGTACTATAAATGCTCTGTTATCACCTGTACTTGGTGTAATAATTACTGTTGCAGGTCTATCATCATCAGATTCTGTTGCTGTACCTCCTGGTACATAGTTACCTGGTGTTGATGATGTTATCTTAGAACCACCTGTTTTTTCTAATTCTACAATTTCTGTTTCATTATCTAGTTCTATATCTTCAGAATTTGATAATAATTTAGATACATGTAATTCAACTTCTGCTGACTGAGTTGGTTCTAATTTGTATGCTTTTAGTTTTTCTGTATATAAAATTGTTCTGTTATTAATTTCTGATTCTGGAGCTGTATATACTATATCAGCTACAATACCTCTTAAATCATCTGGTCCTTTTAGTTGCCAATCTGGATTACTGTTTGCATCAAATGCCCAATCTGTATCTAGGTAATCTACAACTGCTGATGGTGTAATTGTAACTACTTCTCCTTCTACTATTCCATATTTGTAATAGTTTTCTGATAAGTAATCTAACTCACTATTGTTAATTGCTTTAATTGCATATGTTACTTCTGCTGTTGAACCTTGAATTAACTCATTATCTAATTCCATTCTTAGGAATCCGTCTGTTGGATTACTATGAGGTGTTGGGTGCATATATGTTAGATATTGATATTGTCCATTTAATCTTCCATCTTCGCTTATTTGTACGTCTGCTATAACTTGTCCATTTGCTAAAGTTAATTTAAATGATTTTATTCTCTTAATTAATTCTATTTCTTGTCTTGCTCTTTCTACAATACCAAAGTCTACATTTCTAATTCTATAAGTATATCTATCACCTGTTGATGCTGTGTAAGTTGTTTCATATTCTACTCCTATTCCCATAGTTGGAGTTGTAGAATCCATTTTATCTATTGTTGTCTGTGCAGAGTTTGTAATATGTTTTAATTCATTATCTATGTCTAATCTTCTTTGATAGTCATCTACTGCATCTGTCCATCTTGTGTCTACATCTGTCTTATACCATTCTTTATTAGCTACATTTGCATCATATCTGTCTTTGCTATATACAGTTCCTTTATAGTTTTGTACTGTGTAAGTAGTATCTCCCCAAGTATATGTTAAAGTATAATCACCTGGTATGAAACCTTGAATTAAGAAATCTCCATTACCGTCTGTTGTTGTTTCATATACTTTTCCAGTTCCAGTATTCTCTGTTAATGTTACTTTAACTCCTTCTATTCCTAATTCTCCTTCTTCATAAGCTCCGCTTCCTTGTCTTATTTCTCCTGTTTTTAATTCTCCTGAAGTAGAGTCTAAGAATACTTTACCTGTCATCTCTCTTGCGTCAGCTACTTCTAATTTTAGAGCTGGGCTTGAGTCGGTATCGTCTTGATATGTTGCTTTATTATCTGGTACTGCATTTCCTGGATTTGAGTCTTCGTCAATTCCTGCATATACTTTTCCGTTTTCATCAAATACAGAGTATGAATTAATTTCTGCAACATTTTCTAAGTTTTCGCCATCATTTAGTATGTTAATTACTGCTTCTCTATCTAATTCAAATTGTACATAAATACTTTCTTCTTTTTGTGCCCCAATTCTTGTATTAGCATAAATAGTTGTCTTTGAGTATTTATCATTGTATGTTGCATCTTGACGTTCAATATCTCCCGTAATAATTCCATTTTCAATTCCTGTTCCAACTTTTACAATTGAGTATCTACTATCAAAGTAATCTACTATGGTATTTACTTGTGTAATTAAGTTTGTAGATTCATTTTTTAATCCTATTCTATATGTTATATATACTTTTAGCTCTCTACTCTTGTCTTCACTTTCAAATTCGTAGTCTGCTTTGTAAATTGCCCTTGTGTATGACATTGTACCATATTTATTTGCGAATTTAACACCTACATTAAATCCATCTCCATACTCACCTTGGTTATTAAATCTTTGTGCATATTGGTAAATATGATTATATCCATTAATTGCAACATTTACATTTTCTATATCTTTCTTTAGAGCTATATCTGGTTGTTCTCTTTCATATAGTCCTAAGTTGATATATTTAATTTCTTCTTGTCCATATTCAAAATGTTCACGTATACTATACCCTGTCTCATTTGTATTTGCTGTAATTGGGTATTGTCCATTATTAATTAAACTTGATGTATGAGCATTTTGATCAATATTATAGTTTAATGTATGTTTTTGGTTTCCATTACTGTCTCTTGTTATACCCACACTTTCTGAATTAGTTCCCTCTACTACACTAAAGTCTTTATTAAAATTATCTCTCGTTGTAGCATTTTCAGCTGATTTAGAACCATTATTTAAGTCTATATGTGGTACTACATTTGTATAAGTTAAACCATCATATTCAAATTCTATATAATAATCTTGTAATTTATCAATTAGAACATCTACAAATAGATATGCTCCTCCATCTGCTGTTTTAGCCTCTCTTACAATTTCTCCATTTGTTCTGTCTTTTAATCTAACTGTTATTCCATCTAATAGAATATCATCTGTGTCAAAATTATTGTCTTTATATAAATTGTTTCTAATAGATTGTTTTTCTGCTATTTTATCTAACCATACAAATCCTGAAAGTTTTACATATATTTTTTTGTTTCCAATTACTGCTACTGTTACTTGGTCTGCTGTTAAACTAATTGTTTGTCCACCTTCAAGTAATTAGTTTAACAGCAGACCAAGTAACAGTAGCAGTAAAACTAATTGTTTGTCCACCTTCAAGTAATTCATAACCGTAGTTTCCTCCAAGTGTTGTTTCATATGCTATATATGTTCCTACAACTAAATCCTCAATATGTATTTTTCCGTTTTGGTCTGTTATAAATTCTGTTGCTTCTTCTCTTGAAACATATGATATTGCTTTTGTTGAACCATCTTGGAATACATATTTTCCTGTTTCCTTATTTTGTATAACAAACCCTACACCTGATAGTTTTATCTTCTCATTATCTTTATTGACTTTTTCAATTTCTAAGTCTCCTAACATAGGAATATTATAATCGAATGTTGTTTCTACATTTTCTGTTGATGTTCCAGGGTTTGCAATCATTAAGTTTTGCCATTTTGCTCCACTTATTGATTGTAAAAATGCTAATTCTGCCTTTAAAACTTCTTTTGTGAAATATGCTCTTATTCCTGTAATCGCTGTTACTGTACCATTATTTGGTACTGCTACATAAAAGTCTACTCCTGATCTAATAATACCTGTATTATCTGACCAATTTGCTGTTGCCCCATTATAAGTTACATATTTTACACCATTTATTGCTGCTCTATTTTGGTCATATACAGTTGTCCCTGTTAATGAACCTGGATAACTCCAATTAAATGGCCCCACTTTTACATAATCTACCCCGTCATGGTTTTCACTTATAACTTTTATTGCTGATTTATTCGTATTATCTGTTGCTTCTGCACTTGATACTGTATTAGCATAATTTTCTGCTTCTGAATTTAACGCTGTTCTTGGTACATCTTTATTTCCAGATACAAGCCCTTCGCTCATTCCAGCATGATTTCTACCTACTTGGGCAAACCATGTTCTTATCATGTGCCAAAGTGAATTTCTTATTGTTCCAAGGTCATATCTATTTTGATTTTTTCCACCACTTGTTGCACTTATTATATAAGCAAGTTGACCATTTAATCCACTTGATTGTGTAATTCCCGCGTGGTCTCTCGAAGTATTGCCTTCTATGGTTATTCTTGATACTACTTGATAATTTACTTTATACCTTTTTAAACTTTGGTTATGCTCTATACAAAATAAAGTATGACTACCATTATAATCACCATAACTTATACTTAATTGACTTCCTACTCCATAATCTGTGGCATTATATGCATATGTTGTTCCTACTAAACTTAGTACTATAATAATTGCAAAAGCAATAACTACTAATATTTTTCCTATTTTACTCATTCTACATTCCCTCCTTTCCTTTCTATATTTCCGTCTTTTGGTTTTTTCTCTTTTTTATAACTATTACAACTGTAACTGCTAATGCTACTATTATAGTAACAACTATTGCAATATAAATTCCTCCACCTGTACGAATACTTATAATTACATCTGCTGAACCCATGTCATTTTCGCCTTGTGCTCTATTTCCTGGTGCTGAATTTTTATCTGAAATTCCTAAGTCATTATAGTCTTCTGCAATTTCAGCTATATTGTTATTTCTTCCTGTATTATTTTCTGTCATACTCTTCGTTAATGTTAGTGTTAATACTCTATTTTCTCCTGCTTGTATTGTGTCATTTGCTAATACGCTAGTATATAGCATATCTCCTGATTGATACCAATCTTTGTTTAATTCTGAACTAAATGTAAAGTCACTTGGCATGTAGTCTACAATTCTTCTAGCCGTGCCTGCTACTTCTCCTACATTAGTTATTTTAATTGCATATTCTACAACTATTGTTGTTCCAGTAATTCGTTTTGCATCTAGCTCTAATTTTGCTAATGTAGTATTGTCATATGTTTTTACTGTTGTACCATTAGAATCTTGTACTAATATTCTAGTTACATATTTTTCTAATTGTAAATCAAAATCTTTTAGCATTGTTAAACCAATATCTATATCTGAAATATCTTGATTATTTATTGTTATCATATCTGTAGAAGCTACTTGCTTCATTTCTCCTTCTATTGTTAATTCATTTTTAATTGCATTTGAATTTTCACTCTCTGCTGCTCCTTCTACTTGATATTTTGTTAATGTATAAATGTTTGTATCATAATCAAATACTACTATATATTTACCATTTCCTATATTACTTAATACATATATACCATTATCATTTGTTGTTGCTTCTAATATGTTTCCATTTTTATCTTTTACTAATTGGTTAGTTTCGGCATTTAATAGACGAACTTTTACTCCACTTAATGTTGAATCATCTGCTTCTCTAATACCATTTCCATTTCCATCTAACCATGCAATACCTTCTATATTTCTATTTCCTGTTGCTACATTGTTATCTTCAACTTGATTATCTTCATTATCATTTGTATTGTCACCAGATGGATCAGATGGATTATTACTATCTTTTGCTACAATAATATTTGTTAATTCTTCTGTGCTAGCAATTGTTGAACCATATATTTGTGCATGTGCGATATTTGTAATTGCCTCTGCTTCTGTTCTAGCCTCTGAGTAATTTACAAGTGTTTCTATAACAATTGTTGCATTAGAATTAGCATCTATTTCACAAGAAATTGATAGGTTATTTGTATCAAAGCCTGTTACTTCTTCTCCATTTAATGTTACTCTTTGAATGCTTAGTGAAGTAGGTATTGAGTCTATAATATATAATCCTTGAGTTGGTGCATTACTATTGTTTTGTACATTTATTGTATATATTAGTGAGTCACCTGCATTTACATATCTTGATTCTGTATTACTTGTCATAGATAAATTAATATTATATTCATTAACTGTATCACTTAAGTTATTAGAGTTATATGTGTCTTCTCCTAATATTGCTTTTGCCGCAAAGTCTACTTTAGTAATATCTGAACCAACTTTTAATTCATATTTTAATACTATATTTTCTCCTGGTGCTATAGATCCAATATTAATTAGGTCACTATATTCTATATCTTCTATTTGAATATTTGATGTAGTTTCTTCTTGACTACTTTCTCCTTCAGAATTTGCTACATTATCATCTATCCCTTCTAACTCTGTAATAGTTACGATATCATCTTCTGTTATTTCTTCCCTTTCCATACCAGTAATTTTTTGTAGATTATTTACTGTTACATTGTTAGATAGTAATGTTTGAACTTGTATATTGTTTTGTGTTTCTTCTGATATATTTTCAACAATTGCATAATACTCTACTACACTTGATTCATATAGTTCTACATCTCTATTTGTTACTCTTTTTACTGTTATTCTAACATTTCCTGTTTGTGTAAGTAGTGTAACTTCATCTGTATTTTTTACTACATCTGAGTAATTAATTTCTCCTTGTACTCTTAGTGTTGTTTGCGCTGCTGTATCTGAATTTACTCTTACCTCGTAATATACTGTTTTTGTTTCTCCAACTCCTAATTTTTCTATTGTTGTTTCACATGTATCTGTGTCAATTTCTTTATAATATGAAGCTCCTGTATATTCGTAGTGATCTTCTGGCTCTACTAAAGTTGTTCCTTCTGGTATATTTCCTTTTACAACTACATTTGATAGTTCTTCACTTCCTGTGTTTGATACATTTATAGTATATCTTATTACTTCTCCGTTTTTCACTATTGCTTGGTTTTGAACTTGAGTTCCACCAATACTAGCTGACATTGTTGCTTCTGCAATTGGTCCTACACCTGTTGTTAATTCTAGTGTTGTTGCTGTCATTTCAGATGCTGTATTACTTAATGTATTTGTATAAGTTACTTCATAGCCTTGCTTTGCATCTTGGTTATATTCCAAGTTTTCTGGTACATTATATTGATATGTAGCAACTGCACTTGATTGAGTTTCCATATATGGTATTGTAATTAAATATTTCTTTGTGTTATTACCGTCTTGTATTGTTTCTTGCCATCCATTATTACCATCTGCTAAATCTGATGTTGCATTTTCATTTTCTGTATAGTATATACTTGCTCCTTCTATTCCTTGTAAGTTTATTCCACTAACAATTGCTGCCCCTAAATCGTTTTGACTATTTTCAGTTGGGAATGTACCTAAAACATTGACATTAGAAATAGCATTTTCATTATTATTTATAATTTCTATTTCTGTTTCTAATGTTTTTGCTTCTGTTCCTCTAGCTAAATTAATTGTTTTTGTTTCTTCTTCTCCCATTGTTTCTACATCTAGTGATTTAATACTGTTTAATACTGTCATATCTTTTGGAGCAACTATTTTTACTGGTACACTTACACTTCCAGTTTCTTCATTATTTGTATATGACAATGCTATTTGTGTTTCACTTGTTGCTGATTTTCTGTTTACTGAAACTGTAGCATCTATAATTATTTTTGCTCCTTCAATTCCAACTTCTTTATATAATGTTTGCTCTCCCGCAAGTTCTACTATTATTTTATTACCTTCTACTCTATAATTACTTATTGTTAATTCTGATTCATATAACATATCTATACTATTTATAGTAATTGATTCTATTTGTGTTGGTAATTCAAATGTAAGCACTGGATTTTTATATAAATTGTATTGCTCACTATTTGTCATTAATGTTGCTCGCATTTCTATGTCACTTTCAACTACTGTTGACATAGTTTCTTTGTCTGTTTCTAGTTTTACTTGTGTTGTACTTTCTACTAAATTAGTATTTGATTCTGATACTTTTTGCTCTGTTCCATTATATTCTACACTTGAAGCTGTTACAATGTTGCTTGCTTGTCTTATAATTTCTTGTGCTTGTGCTTGAATTGCTTTTTCATGTGTAAATTCTAATGTTCCTTCTGCTACTGGTGTTGTCATATCTATTTCTAAATGTGTTGGCTCTTTTCCTGCATAGTCTACTATTATTCTTCCACTTTCATCTGCTTGACTTGAGCTAGTTATTGTTGTTAATATTTCACCATTTTGGTTTTTGATTGTAATAATTCCGTTTTCTCCTAATATTTTATTAAGATCTTCTTTATTTAAGGTAGTTTTACGATATATAACATTTGCAGACATTTGTGCTTCTCCTAGCACATAATTTGCTGCTCCTTCATTTAATTTTAAGTTTGTTTCAGCATTAGCAAGATTAACTAAAACCTCTGTTGTACTTTCATAGGTTCTTTCTACTCCTGCATATAATTTTCCTTTATATATGCTTTCTTCTTTATTTGATGTTTTTATTTGAACAATATTGTCTTTTTCTTCTTCACTTATAGCAATATCATTAGTTAAAGTTATTTCTTTATCATTATATAATTTTACTGTTTCTTCTAAAGAAATACTACTTCCTGCTATCATTGTATCTTTATTATAGATTAGAGTTAGAACAATATTCTCATTTCCTGATTTTTTCCATATAATTTGATTGTTTTCATTTGGTGTATTTGTAAAACTAAATTCTGCTACACTTCCATCATATTGGTAATCATAATGTGTCATTGTATTTAAGTTAACTTTTTGTACCGCTGTAGGTTTTTCTTCTTCTTTTGTTGGAACTGATAATTTTGCATTTATCTCTTTTATTGGATAGTTGTTTTCTTTTAATCCTAAGTTAGCAGATACTTGGACTACTCTTTTTTCTTCTCCACTTATTGTTGCTATTTTGTTTGTTATCACTTCCATAGAAGCCTCTACATTTTCCTGATTGTTATTTTCTGCTATTTTTAACTCTACTTCTTTTGTGCTAGATATTGTTGTGTCTTTTTCCGTACTATCTTTATATGTACCTGTTAACGTAACTTTGCTAAGTTTATTTAACAAGTCTGCATTATATATTTCTTCTGTCTTTGCTACTATTGGTAACTCAATTTCTGCTGTTTGACCAGCATTAATTTGGTTTAACGTGATTTTGTCACCTTCAACCTTGTTAATATATGCATTTTCAGGTACTGAAGAAATAGTAAAGTTTGTATCTTCTAATGTTATTTCTCCATTGAAGTAACCATCTCTTAGTACTGTTACTTTTAAAGATAGCATATTGTTATCTTTAATTTGTGCTTCAAATTCTACGTTTTCATGATTTGTTGCAACACTACTTTCTGCATAACTAATAATCCCTATTCCTATTGGAGCAAGGTTTGTGGCCATTAATGCAGTAAGTATTAATACAACTGTTACAATTTTTAATACTTTTTTGTTCATCGTAAATCCTCCTTATATCTTCTTTTTTATATAATACCTCTATTTATTATTATACCTCTTTTTTCTTTATTTTTCAACGTTTTCGTAGTGTTTTTTAACTGTTTATGTAAATTTTTTTGTTTTTTTCTTTCTTTTTTCCTACGGAAGTACTTTTTTAACAAATTTACCATTTTTTATTACATTTTCTTTTCTTTTTGTTTACATTTTGATTAAAAGCTCAAAATTTAGTATGTGTAACATCATTTAATGAGCATTTGGAACTTTTTTATTTTCTTTTCATATAATAATACATAGATTAGTAAATTTAGAATATATTTATTTTAGAGGTGATTTTCTTGAGTGATTTTAATATTGATGAAAATAGTATAAATAAATTAAAAGATATGATGAATAAGGGAGATCTTTCTGATATTGTTTCACAAATTCCTCCTGAAATGATACAAAACTTTTCCTCTATGATGCAAAATAGTAGCAATACTTCCAATTCACAAAATCAACAAAATCATACAGATATACACAATAACTCAAATACCGCTAATTCAAATTCTAATTCCAATGGTTTTGATTTTAGTAGTATTGATATGAACACTATTTTAAAGATGAAATCTGTTATGGAAAAAATGAATACAAAAAATGACCCTCGAGCCAATCTTTTGTATTCTTTAAAACCATATTTAAGAGAGGAAAGGAAAGATAAATTAGATCAATATGCTAATTTACTTAATGTCGCTAAAATAGCAGAACTTTTAAAAAATGATAACAAGGAGAATAACAATAATGGCTAATTTTCCATTTTTTAGACCTTATTCTAATTACTATCATTATTATCCTCATTACAACTATCCTAATGTAGAAAAAAATGATAATCAAACAAATGAAGATGAAAAGACATACGAATCTAATAAAAATGATATGAATAGAGAAGTAGAAAATAAAAGAAAATCATCTAAATACAATTCTTTTGGACCTTTTCATTTCTCAAATCCTCTTTTTAATGATATAGAGGAACCAATTATTGAAATTTTAGGTATTCAATTGTATTTAGATGATATTATTATCCTTGGATTATTATTTTTTCTATATAATGAAAATGTACAAGATGAAATTTTATTTTTTTCTTTAATCTTACTACTCTTAAGCTAGATTATTATTCAATTATAATTTTATCGTCTGATACATAAATATATGCTTGTTTGTGCATAGGTTCTTCTTCTCTGTCAATCTCTTTAACGATATTTGCTATTCTTATTTGTACAGCATCAAACAAGCCTGCTGCTACAATTGCTTGTTTATTTCCTTTTGCTCCTGCGTGTGCTAAACCTCTTAATGCACCTAACACTACAATATTGTCAGAAGCTACCACTTCTGCACCTGAATTTACGTCTCCTAATATAACTAAGCTTCCTTCTGTTTCCATTTTTTGGCCAGAACGTAAAGAACCTTTATGAAATTTCGTTTCTGATATTGCAATTTCTCTTTCAAAAGTTTTCTTAATGCTAGATAGCCCTAGACTTTTTGGCATGTCAAAATCAATTTCTACATCAATTCTGCTTTTTATTAGTTCTTGTATTTGATCTATTTCTTTATTTTTTAATATTTTACCTGTTACAGTTATTGGTGTTTTTGCGTCTTTATATAGTTTTCTTAGTTCAGGTAACTTTCTTTTTAAAACTTCTACTATCTCAGTTTGTTCTGCAAATTCACTTAATTTAATAACTATTTCATCTTTTTTTAAATTAATACTAACGCAATTTTTATTCATTTTTACATCCTTTCTTATTTTTAGTTCATTATTTGCGTATATGGTATTGCACTCATATCTTCTTCTACATTTTGTGTGTTCATTCCAAAGTATTCTGCCATGATATCTCTTACAACTTCAGCTGTGTAATTTCCATGTCCACCATTTTCTACCATAACAACAATTGCAATTTCTGGATTTTCAAATGGTGCAAATCCAACAAACCATGCATGTACTTTATTTCCTGCTGCTTCTGCTGAACCTGTCTTTCCTCCTACACTTACATTAAAATCTCTAAATCTTACATATGCTGTTCCTCCAGAGTCACTGGTAACAGATTTCATACCTTGTAATACTGCATTTAAATAATCTTGGTTTATTTCAATATCTTCTGTTGTTTCTTCTTCTATTCCTAATTTACTATTAACAAACTTATTAATTTCTTCTCTTGAAACTTCTGAACCATCTGCATTTCTAATAGTTTTTACAATACTTACATCTACCCTATGTCCACCATTCACCAACATACTAATATATCTTGCCATTTGAAGTGGACTAAATTCATTGTCACTTTGTCCTATTGCTGCTTGTAATGTATGACCTGCACTCCAATATGGTTCATCTGGATGTAATTCTGCTCTTGCCTCTTTACTTGCTACTACTCCAGCTGTTTCTCCTTGTAATTCAATTCCTGTTTTAGTTCCCAATCCAAAATATTTTGCAAATCTTACTAATGTATCTATTCCCATTCTATCAGCGGTTTCATAGAAGAAATAGTTACAAGATTTTTCAATTGCTCCCGAAACATCTAAGTATCCATGACCTCTATGATAATCTGTGTAATACCAACATCTTGGTTGATAGTCACTATATTTTGTGTAAACACCTGTATCATTAATTCTTGTGTTTAAATTAATAACTCCTGACTCTAATCCAGCAATTGCTGTTATCATCTTAAAAGTTGAACCTGGTGAATAAGAGTTTTGTATTGCTTTATCAACTAATGGTTTTGCCTCGTCATCCCTATATTTTGCCCAATTTTCGTTGCTAATACCACCTACAAAGTCTGCTGGATTATATGTCGGATAACTTGCCATTGCTAATACTTCTCCAGTATTTACATTCATAACAACACATGCACCTGCTTTTGCATCATATGCTTTTCCGAATCCTCCGCTTGCTATTTTTTGAATGTTTGCTGCTAGTGCATCTTCTGTAACTTTTTGTAGATTTGCATCAATAGTAAGTACAACATCTGAACCTGCTACTGCTTCTTCTGAAATGTATTCCGCCGTAGTAGTTCCGTCTACGTCCATGTCAATTTGCTTTGTTCCATTTTTGCCTTTTAAATATTCTTCAAAAACATATTCAATTCCTGTTTTTCCAATAATATCATTTTGATCATATGTATTTTTTCTAGTTTCGTATTCGTCAGCACTAATTTGAGAAGCATAACCTAATATGTGTGAAGCTAATGTTCCTGATGTATAACTTCTTACTGGCTCTACTACAATATTAATTCCTGAAAACTTGCTTGAATTTTCACTAAATTCTGCTACTGCCTCTCTAGGAATATTTGTAGCTATTGTCACTGCTTTTGTACTACTATATCCTTTTTGAGCTAGTTCATATCTAATTGCTATAATTTTTCTTACTTCTGATATATCAGTATTTTTTATTTTGTATTTATCTCTAAATTCATTAAAAACTTGTTCAGCAGTTAAATTTTCATCCAAATCATTTGATTCTTTCCATTGACTTAATGTTTCGTCAGATATTTTAAATTCAAACGGATTAATATTAATTGGGAAAGAATCCACATAAGATATGCTGTATTTTTCTAAAACTTGTATCATATTTAATATATTTTCATTTAATGTGTCATTATCTACTTTTGTTTTATACATTTCTAAAGAGAATTGCATTGATGAAGTAACTAATGGCGTACCAGTTTTATCTAAAATTGCTCCTCTTGCAGCTTCTAGAGTACTCTCCCTAGTTAATCTTGTGTTAGATTGTTCTCGGTATTCTGCTCCATGAACAATTTGAAGATTAAAGAGTTGAGCAATTAATATAATCCCTACTACATAAATTAGTACAGTTAGTGTATTGTATCTTAAATTTACATTAGCCTTCCTATTTTTACTTGCCAAACTCTCACCTTCTTTCTATTTCTTTAAAAATATCTTGTTAATATTTTATTTCCTTTATATTCATCTTCAATATAATATCCTGTTTTTTGAAGTAATGGATATAAAATAATTGCTAAAATTAAATTATATACCACTTCAATGGCTAAAATTATTATAAAACTAATAATTTCAACATTAATTGATAAAAATATGTAATTTAATAAATAATTTAAAACCTCAAAAATAATAGTTGAACCTAAAACCATAAACATAATTGTCATTCTACTATCTTTTGAGAAGTTTTTGTCAAATACCCCTGCTAAAAATCCTATAAGTCCTAATGTTACAGCATATATTCCAATCCTATTTCCTAATAATAGGTCTAATGTAACTCCTATTACTACTCCATATACTGTTCCCATTGTTGCACTAGCAAATAGTCCTATAAATAAGACAAATATTACAAATAAATTTGGCATAACTCCTGCTATATTAAACCAACTAAAGAAATTAGACTGTAAATAATAAATAATAAATGCTGTTACTATTAAAATAATATTGATAATAGTTTTTTTCAATAAGTTCACCTCTTCTACTGATTTGTTATAACTAATACTGTATCTAATTTGTCAAAGTCCACTGCTGCTTCTACTAAAGCATATCGATCTATCATATTTTGCGTATTTGTTACTTTTTTTACAGTCCCAATATGAATTCCTTTTGGATAGATACCACCTAGCCCTGATGTTTCTATACTATCCCCTTGTATTATGTTAGCTTCTGTTGGTATATACATTGCTTTTAATGCTGAATCCTCTTCTAGTGTTCCTTTACATACAATACTATCTTTTGTTGTACTCATAGAGCAGCTAACAGAACTTGCCGTATCTATTATTGTTTGAACTTTTGCTGTAGAATCAGTAACAGAAATAACATGTCCAACTAATCCTTTATCTGCAATTACTGTCATGTTCTCCTCTACTCCATCTTTTTTTCCTATATTAATTACTATTGTTTTAGAATAATTACTTATTTCCTTATTTATTACATATCCTGGAATCGTTTTATATTCTCCATATTTTTCTGTTAAATCTAAATATTCTTTTAATGTTTCATTTTGCGTTTTTATATTTTCTAATTCTCTTAAAGATTGTTCTAATTCACTGTTCTTTTCTTTTAATTCTTTATTTTCTTCTTTTAAATTATTAATATCTGTAAAAAATGTGCTATTGCCTCCTAATTTATTTTTTAAATATGTTAAACCATTTTGTATAGGCATAACTAAATTAGTTGCAGCATTCTCAAAAAAGCTACTATTATTTTCGCCGTTTGAAAATATGACAATTAAAATTAATATAATAATTGTTATAACAATTCCTATTATCCCATTTTTCTTGTTTCTGTACATTCTTTACTCCTATCTAATTATTTTCTGTTTCTAGCATTTACTAGAACTCTTTTTAATCTTTCGATATCTTCTAGGGTCTTTCCAGCTCCTCTTACTACACAATCTAAAGGTTCCTCTGCTATATATACTGGCATTCCTGTTTCTATGCTTAATAACTTGTCCAAATTTTTAATTAGCGCACCTCCACCAGCTAATACAATTCCTTTTTCCATAATGTCTGATGCTAATTCTGGTGGTGTTTTTTCTAATGTTAACTTTACTATTTCTACTATTTTACTAATTGACTCTTTTATTGCTTCTTCTATTTGAACAGATGTGACTATAACATTTCTAGGTAATCCGTTACTTAAGTCTCTTCCTCTTACTTCCATTGACATTTCTGTCATTAAAGGCATTGCACATCCTATTTGCATTTTAATTTGTTCTGCTGTTGTTTCTCCAATCGCTAGATTCATCTCTCTTTTTATATAATTTACGATGTCTTCATCTAATTCATCTCCTGCCACTCTTAAGGAATGACTTACGACGATTCCACCTAAAGAAATAACAGCCACTTCTGTTGTTCCTCCACCAATATCTACAATAATATTTCCACTTGGCTCTCCTACATCTAATGAAGCTCCAATTGCTGCTGCCATTGGTTCTTCAATTAAATAAACTTCTTTTGCTCCTGCTTGCATTACAGACTCTTCTACTGCTCTTTCTTCTACTTCTGTAATTCCAGATGGTACACCAACTACTACTCTTGGTTTTCCAATATTGTATCTTCTAGCTACTTTTTCGATAATATTTTTTAACATTAATTGTGTTGCTGTAAAGTCTGCAATAACACCATCTTTTAGAGGTCTTACTGCTTTAATTTGTTCTGGTGTTCTTCCGAATCATTTCTTTTGCTTCATTTCCGGTTGCCATTATATTTCCAGTTTTCCTATCTATTGCAACAACAGATGGTTCCTTTAAAATTATTCCCTTTCCTTTTAATGTTACTAAAATATTTGCAGTTCCTAAATCAATTCCTATGTCCTTTGATCCAAATGTAAAAAATTTCATAAAATTCATATTCCTTTCTTTCTCCTCCTAATGTATTTCTATTCTTTTGTTTTAAGAAACTAGTTTGGAAAATATGCTTGTATAATTCATATTTCCTATAACAATATGATCTAATAATTGTATTCCTAAAAGTTCAGCCGCTTTATAAATTTGGTTTGTAAATTTAATATCTTGTGCACTTGGTGTTGAATCTCCGCTTGGATGGTTATGTACCAATATAATTTTAGGTGCTTTCATTTTTATAGGTTCTGACATAATATCTTTAATAGATACATTTGCAAAATTAGTTCCTCCACTTGCAATATCTTGGATTTTTAATATTTCATTCTTATTATTTAAAATAACTAATTTCACAATTTCATTCCTTTGGAACTTCAACTCACTCATTAAAATTTTAGCCAAATCATGAGGCTCTTTTATTGTTACTTTTTTATAGTTCGATGTCTTAAACATCCTAACAGCTAACTCTCCGATTGCTTTTAATTGAATTGCTTTTACTTTTCCAATTCCTTTTATTTGTGTTAATTCTTCTATTGATAGATTTTGTAAAAAATTTAAATCTTCTTCTTGGCTATTATTCAAGTTCAATAATCTTTGTGCTAGTTGTACTGATGTTTCTTCTTTAGTCCCTGTTTTAATAATAATTGCCAATAATTCTGCATTTGACAATGTTTTCTCTCCATAGATTTCTAGTTTTTCATATGGTCTTTCTAGTTCTGGTAATTCTTTTATTTTAATAGACAAAATAGTTTCATTCCTTTCTTATTTTATTGCCCCCATTTTGTCTTTTATATTACTTTGTTATACTTTTTTGTATATAAATATAGCTAAAACCATACCTACGATACTTGATATACTAATTTTAAACATTAAAGCAAATGTTATTTGCATAACACTTAAATCTAATGTAATTGGCTCTTCTAATCCAAATTTTTGACTGTAAGATAACCACCAAAGCCAGTCTACTTTAGATGCTAATTCTCCCAGTAATCCTCCTACTACTAAACCTGATAAAATAAAAATTAATAATATCCATATATTTTTTTCTTTTGTTGCCACTTTTATCCCTCCAAAAATTTCGATTTCCTTACGGCTATTTATTTTTCACATAAAGGTATTATATATTTATTTAGCAAATTTTTCAAGTAAAACACTATATTTTTTTATATTATTAATAATTTTTAATTTCATATTAAATAATCTCGCAATAAATTCTTTAAGTTTTAGTATTTTTTTAAGTTTCGGTATTTTTTTGAGAATGCTTGGGGGAGATTTACCCTAAAGGTATACTAAGTCGAAAATATAGCTGTTCATTACATTCAAAAAGAAATTGTAAGGAAAGAAACCAAGCCTTTTTCATCATAAAATCAATAATTAATATAGATAAAAATTATACTGGTGCAACTGAATGGACATTAGAAATTATTAAATTAGCTAAATGGAGGATACCAAACTCTTTTGGGAGGTGCCATTTAGCTAATTTTATAATTTCTTTGTTTATGAAGGCAGCTTAAGTGTAATATTTAGATATATTAATTATTGATTTTAGCTGAATCTTACTCGTTCTCTTTCCTAACAATTTCTATTTTTCATTCCAATCAAGCGCTATATTTTCGACTTAGTATACCTTTAGGGTAAATCTCCCTCAAGCATTCTCAAAAAAATACCAAAACTTAAAAGTATTTTAGGTTGAATTCTAAAATTTTCTATGTTATATTAATAAATATTTTATAATTTAATTACCAAAAATTATACATTTAAATATAATAATAATAGTAGTATAATATATTTAATAGTTATTAAGGGAGGGCTTTGACATTATGAAAATAGAAAAACTTACTGACAATAAAATTCGTATTATAGTAAAACCATCAGACTTAGATATTGATGGCATAGATATTCATTCTCTTATGTCTAAGGCTTTTGAAGGTCAAAACTTTTTTTCAAAAATGTTAGAAAAGGCAAAAAAAGAAGTTGGATTTAACACAGATGGATGCAAGTTATTGATCGAGGCTTTTTCTTCTCCAGATGGTGTTTTAATTTTTACAATAACAAAATTTTCTCCAAAAAATTCTAACACTTCTGTAGAAACACCTAAGAAAAAGCTAACTGTAAAAAGAAAATCAATCAATTTTTCAAAAAAGCAGGCTATCTATTCTTTTAAAAACTTTGATGAGTTTTGTGATTTCTGCGAATATATTAATAAACTTGAAAATTTTGATATAAGAAAATTTTCAAAAAATATTTCTTTATATATATATAATAATACATATTATTTAATTGTGAAAAATATTAATACTTCTTATGAGTATGTAAAAACCTTTTATTCTATTTCATCAGAATTTTTAAAGCCTTTAACATTTTCTCCTAGCTTTGAAAATAAATTAATTGAACACGGAAAAGCAATATTTAAGAGAAATGCTATTACAAACGTAATCAAATATTTTTCTTCTAGTAATTAAAAATGAAGTGGATATAAATAAATATTTATATCCACTTTTATATTATTTTAATATACATAGTTTTGTGGGTTATAAGCTACTCCATTTACTCTTACCTCTAAATGTAAATGTGGTCCAGTTGAATTTCCAGTAGATCCAACCGCTGCTATAGTTTGTCCTTGTGATACTGATGTACCAGCAGATACATACAATTTATCACAATGTCCATAGTAAGTTTGTACTCCATTTCCATGGCTTATAACTATCATGTAGCCATAAGAGCCTTTATATCCTGAGAATGTAACTGTTCCTGATGCTGCTGCCTTAATTGGTGTTCCCCTTGATGTTGCTATATCTAAACCTGTATGAGCAGAACTTCTAACATTACTTCTTACTCCAAATCTTGAAGTTATCGTTCCAGATACAGGTCTTATTAATGAAATTCCTATACTTGCTTTTGACCCTGAAGTAGTAGTAGATGTATTAACTTTCCCAGTTGATGTAGTTTTTTTGTTAGTTTTAGCTACAGTAACTGTTTTTACTGGCTCTACATACAACTTAGAAATTGCTTCTTCTGAAGAAATTAAATCTTTTATTTCTGTTTCATATTTTTCTACAATTGAAATTGTATTTACATTAGAACTATTTTTTTCTTTTAAAGAATTAACTACATTTTCTGCTTCTTCAAATGTCGAAACATATAATTTTTCTTCTTGGTTATCCGCAATGGCATAATATTTATAATAAGCAATTCCTTGTTCTTTTATTTTATTAAAAATTTCATCATCATTTGTAACTATATTCTTTTTTAAGAGACATAATTTATATTCTGGAAGATTTTCAATTTGTACAAATGCTATGTTTGGGTTGCTTCCATCTCCATTTTCTACATAATCGTTTATTTTATGTTGTAGTGTAGTTCTATCTCCTGTATATCCAACTTGTTCTCCATCTATAAAAACGCTATAAGTTGGTTTATATAAAAAAGCGATAATTCCTACCATTAGAAATGCCGCTATCATAAAAAGAATTACAAATTTAATTCCTCTTCTTGTATGTACCCATACCTTTTTTAACATTCTCTCTACTCCTTTGTATTTTTGTATTATCATCGTATTTTTTCATTGTAATAATATTGTAATATATATTTTTTTGCAAAGAGAATGCATCTCCAATTTCCGTAAGTTTTTTTGTTTTTTTTAGTTTTATCTTAATTTTATTCCATTTATCTCTCATTTTCATTTTATAATAAAAAACGAGGTATGATAAATTTTTATTTTTATCTTTCCTCGTTTTTATTTTATTGTTGTAATTCAGTTTTTACAGTATTAATTTCTGTTACAGTTGTCTTTTGTGCTGGTATATATTATCTTTTTGACTGTGCTATTTTAAATAATTCATATTGAAAACTTTCATCATTATTTCT
>CALYAH010000013.1 GCA_944393455.1 uncultured Clostridia bacterium | reverse complement strand
GTCTAATATTGAAAAGACAGTGATTTTTCTTTTGTTTGAAAAGGAACTAACCAGTAATGAAGCTAGTAAAATTTTAAAGATTTGCTCAGATTCAGTAACTAGAATAAGGAAAAGAGCTATAAAGAAGTTAGAAAACTATTTAAAGGAGGAACAATAATATGCAAGAAGAAAACTTATATGATTTAGGAATTAAAGCACAAAATGGAGATGAAATCTCTCTTATAAAAATAATTAATAAAAAAAGAAAAATGATAGAAAAATTTTCATATGGTGATGAAGATAGATACCAATACATTGTTGAACGATTAATTATTGGAATAAAAAACTATAAATTTTAAAAAAAATAAAATTTTTTAAAATTACGGTCGGATTTCTTGAATTTTTTGTAAGTAATATATAATGAAGGGCAAATTAAGGACACACTATAGTATAAGGCAGATGAGAGAAAAAGCTCTTGTCTGCTTTTTCAAATTTATAAGGAAAGGAGTAGAAAATATGATTATAAGATTTGCACTATTGATAATATGTTTTATTATTTTATTTTTCTGTTTAGATTATGCATTACCAAAATTAATTGAAAAATATAAAAAATGTAAAGAATTAAAAAACAGAAAGAAGAGAGAACAAGATTTTAAGAAAAAAATGGAAAAATTAGAAATTAAGTAAAATTTCTAATAGATTTGCTATGTGAAAAAAGTGTTGACAAAAAATTAACCAAGTAGGGTGTAAAGGATGAATTGTAAAAAAGAATTAATATTAGAACAATTTTTTGAAAAACATTTGAAAATAAAAGATATTGCAACAAATGTTAATACAAGTTCGGCATATATTACAAAAATAATAAAAAAAGACTCAAGATATAATAATGAAAAGCAAAATAGAAAAGATATTTCAAGTGTAAATAGAAAAATTGCAAAAAATAATTTTATGAAAAATAAACGAGAACAAAAAAGAATAGACGATCAGTATTCTATGGTACAAGCACAACACAATCAAGATGTAAAAGAATTATCAAAAAGAGGACATATGAGTAATCAAGCATTCAGAAAATGGAATAGCAGTGTCTATAATTATAACCCTTTAAAACATAGGTATGAATTTGATGAACGATTTGTAAGAGCAGCAGATGTACCTAAATATGTAAAAGAAGGGTATTAGCAGGAGGTGTAAGATATGAATAAAAAAGAAGCTGTTGCTTATGCACAAGTTGCACTCGATTATATGCAAAGTTCTAAATATACTGGTGAAATTAGTCCTGCAACACTTGGTATGGAAATGAAACAATGTTTTAAATTGTATCCTAGAAATATTATACAAAACATTGCTAATTCTCAAAGTTGGGCTAGAAATAAGTTACAAGAAATTAAAGATGGATGTGATATAGATGCAAAATAATGATGAAATAGTGAATTTTGGAATTTCTGTAGATGAAGCAAGAAAAAAGTTAGGAATAGGTAGAAATTTAATGCTAAAATTAGTCAAAGTTGAAGGTTTTCCAGCAATTCGATTTAAAAGAAAAATTATTATAAACGGAAATAAATTGCAGGAATGGTTTGACCAAAATTACGGACAATATGGTGGATACAGCTATAAAAAATAATTTTTTTTTCAGCATTGTCTTTCCACCAATATTAGTTTATAATGGTTCATAGATTTTATGTTCTATTGTAAACAGTAATATTGGTAAACCTCATATAGAGAGGAGTTTATAATGGAAAAAATAATATTTCAACAAAGAATAATGGAGAAAACTGATAAAAAAGAAAAACAATATAAAATCAAAGTTTCTCCTAGAGAAAATGGCTATCAAGCTAGAACTACATTAGATTTAGGAGGTGTATTAAAGAAAAATCCACGACCAGAATGTTATAGTAGTTATTCACCAAAAGATGCTATAACAAAATTGGTAGAAAAAATGCAAATAATTTTATCCCGCTATACTGCTAAAAGAGTAAAAGTAGTAGGAATTGAAGAACCAGATATTGTTTACTATGTTCTTGAAGATACAAATGAAGTTCCTAAAATTACAATAAAGGAAGTTGTTCCGTCTATAAAAGAAACAACAATATCAAATAATAAGGTAAATAAATTTGTTTTATCTAATGATTATTTAGCAAACAATGAAAAAGTATATTCTCCTGTTGAATTTGCTTATATATCGTTTAAATATATAATTGATCGCACTAAAAAAGAGCCTGATGAAGATGATTATTTAAGTATGAAAACAGCTGAATCTTATATAGGTATTTTAAAAAAACACATAATATCATCTTTTAAAGATTATAGAAACATTAGGGATTTGGATGAAGATAATATAACAGAAATGGTTACCAATATTAACGGAAAAACACAAAGAAAAGATGTGTTAACGGTAGCAATATTATTTTTTTCTTTTCTAAGAAAAAATAAATATATTAAACATAACATTGCTGCTGACATAAAGTTACCTAGAAAAAGAAAACAATTAGATGAAATTGGTTTTATTGAAGAAGAAAACAGAGAGAAGTGGCTGAATTGCCTTATAAAAGAGGACTCAGATATATCACTATTATTTTTAGCAATGTTATTGACCAGTGCAAGACCTGAAGAAGCTTGTGGACTTAAATGGAATATAATTGATTTTGAAAATAACGATATATACATTTGTAATGCATATAAAGATTTTTGTATTTATAATGAACATATGGAAGTTATAGGACACGAAAGAAAAGATGATATTTTAAAGACACCTGAATCTTATAGACATATACATTTGGACCCAATACTAAAAAAAGTATTATTAAAGCATAAAGTTAGACAACAAGAATTATTTAGAAGATTACATAGAAAATGGACTGAAGATGAATATCTTTTTCTTAATAATTATAATAAGCCTTTTGTATCAGATACTTTATCAAGAAATATGCCTAGATTTCTCAGTAGACACAAAGAACTAGGGCATCTTACTGTATATGGACTTAGACATTCATTCGCAACACATTGTAAGGAATTAGGTATGGAGGCCGAAGTTCTAGCAAAATTAATGGGGCATACTGAATATGAAACTACACAAAAATATTATGTTCATATTTCAAAAAGTAGGAAAATTGATGCTTTAATGAAAATACAAGAAAAAGAAAGAAATGGATTAAAAAAATTAAAAATAGAAGATATTACAGAATTAGATAACTATGCAAACCAAACTTTTGAAGATTTTGCTAATTTTGGTATTGAAATTAATTCAAATGACAAAATAAAAAGCACTTTTTTGAATAGTGCTTTAAACTAAATATTATTTAAAATATCATGTATAAAAAAATGGTGGACATTTCTAAAAATAATCGTATGGTGCACCATCCCAGACTCGAACTGGGGGTCTTTCGATTAAGAGTCGATTGCTTTACCAACTAAGCTAATGGTGCATATTTTCCCTAATCCCCAAATAAAATTGGGGAACTAATGGGGAATATATATTCAAAATATTTATTTTTAGAATGTCCTGGTGAAGTCTTAAAAGCTTAAATTTCAAGACTTCAAACTATCGCTGCGCCATCCCAGATTCGAACTGGGGAGTCAAACGATTAAGAGTCATAGATGTAAAACATCTATACTCGTTATCTTTCTGGTCCTTTTTGTATTCTTAACCTCTTATTGACACACCATTTGACACACTATTTTAATAATCTTACAATTTTTTCTTTTATATTTTTTATTTTAAAATCTTTGCATATTTTTATTAGTAAACTTATAAAAACTTCTCTTTTATTATACTCTTTGCTAATATTTTTTGCAAGCATTTTTTCATTAGTTTTCATATAAAATATCTCCTTTTTTGTAAAATTTACTTGCATTACTCAAAAAAGAAGATTATAATAACTGTGTTTTCATATATTGTATATTCTTTTTTAAGTAATATACATAGAGGTAGCGTTTGGTATTTGGCTATCTCTATTTTTTTGAATATACAATATTTCCTTGTCGAAACTATATCATTAATTCTATAAATGTGCAACAGTTTTCGACATTATTTTTATTTTTCTTACCAGTTGGATAAAGTATAGCATAACTATTATCCGTTTTGGCGGAAAAAAAAGAAACCAATTATAAAACTGATTTCTTTCTTCTTTTTCACTATTTTCCCGTTAAATAGATAATTATATTGTAACATATTTTTTAGATTTTGTGTGTCGAAGGGTGTCGAATAGAGAAAATAATTTTTTTTCAAAAAAAGTATTGACAAGTCGTACCGACTATGCTATAATATATTTAAGTTAAGAGAAAGAGGGTAATATAAATGAAAGAAGATTTAAATAATTTTGAAAATTTAGTAGAAAAACAACAAATATTTAAAGAAACTGAAAGAGCAATAGCTACAGTACAAGATAGTTGTGATAGTGCAATTCCTAGTAAATTTGTTTGGATTCCAAAATCTGTTGCAAAAATTGAAGGTAAATATGTAATTGCTATAAAAGGCTGGTTTGCAGATAAAGCATTATTAGATTGCAAATGGGGATTAACTACTAAAGAAGCTGAAGAAAGATTAGATAAAAAAGTAGAAAAAATGTCAAAAAAATCTGCGTAGGAGGTAATAGTATGAAAAAAGAATTATTAGATAAATATTTTAATGAAATACTATTAAACACAAAAGGAGACAATACTAGTGATAGAGATATTATAGATTATGAGAATGGACAATCTATTAATAAAGACGAAATAGAAAAAGAATACTATAAATACTTAGATTTACAAGAAGAAATAGATAATTACATCGAAGAAAACGATCTAGATGATGTTTTTGATAAAGAAAAAATAATTAAACATTTTTCCAATATAAATGAAAATTGTTTCAAACTAGACCAAGCTGTATTAAAAAGTTTTGCAGATTACATGTCAGTTATTATCAATGTTAGAAATGAAAATATAAGAAAAGCTAATATGATTTTTAGTAAAAACGGAAATGGATTTTTAAGTACAAAAATCACTATTCCTGTTGGATGGGCAAAGTCATTGCAATTAACAGAAAATGATAGAGAATGTATTATACGACTTGAAAATAATCAAATTATAATATCAAAGGCAGATACCTAAGTACCTGCCTAAAATTTATTTAAACAACTTTTCAAAAGTATTTTTTCCGTACAATACCATCGACTGAAAGTCCATTATCTGATTGGAATTGTTTTACGATTCTTGCTGTATCTGAACCGAATTTTTTATCCATGCTTAGATTATATCCTTTAATAAATAAAGCCATTTGAATTAGCATTGTAATATTTCCTTCTGCTCCTTGACGTACGTTGATACAAGCATTATAAGTAGCATTTCCAAAAATCCCATCTACAGCTAGACCTTTATTGTATTGTTTATTTAATTCTGTTTGTAGTCCTTTTATTAATGCTTTATGAGTGTTTGTTCCATAGATATTATCCAAAGCTAATCCTGTATTATAATGTCTGTTTAACCATTCCTGTATATCATAGATACAATTTACTAGTCCATCATTAAAAATGTCTGAGGATTTATCCTCGTTTGTTTCTGTTGGTGGTGTTTGCTCTGGCGTAGTATTGTTTGCTGTTCCATTTACAATTTCGTTAAAAGGATAATTATTACCCGGACAAGATGTAGCTAAGATGTCCCTATGTCCTTTTACATATGTGATATTGTATCTTGACTTTATATCTGCTATTAAATCAATAATAGCTTGTTTTTGTATCTCTGACATTGTTTCTGTGTTAAAATCTCCTTCTGCACAAATACCAATAGAAGTACTATTTACGCTTGGACAATGAGCTCCCGCCATTGTTTCTGGACGTCCTTTATAGATAGAACCGTCTTTTCTTACATAATAATGATATCCTATTCCGGCCCAACCTTTATTTTTATGATAATTATGTAT
>CALYAH010000012.1 GCA_944393455.1 uncultured Clostridia bacterium | reverse complement strand
TGACCCCCTGCTTGTAAGGCAGATGCTCTCCCAGCTGAGCTAAGCGACCATGTCTTTCGACGAGATTTATTATACTAATTTTTTAGATAGTTGTCAATACATTTTTTAAATTTTTTTCATGTTTTTTTATTTTTTTCCTAAATCTCGTCTACTATTTTGATTTAAATCATTGGTATGTATTGTTTTATTAAGTTTTTTATATGATTTTTATTATTGTCCCACTAAATACATTATTACTTTTATATGCTTCGTCATTATAAGCTTTACATGTATTATGGTCTGTTATTGATATATATTTTAGTCCCTTTTCTTCACACATCTTTAATATTTCTTCTACCGTTTTACTTCCATCTGAATAAGTTGTATGCATATGTAAATCTATCATTTCTTTCACTCTCCCAAATTCTTTTTATATTATTTACAATTAAAAAGGTTCGTCTATATTAAATTCAATTGGAGGTTGCTTTAATAATTCTAATTGTTCTTCTGACAAATATTTTTTGTGTACAATTATATTTAGTACAAATTCATTAAAGAAATTATCATTCATTACATAATAACCATTAATTTTTTCTTTGTCTCCATAACTATCTTCAACTTTCCACCTTACTGGTTTATCATCTACTATATGAACACCACAAATAGTCATAGCATGATGTAATTGTATATCTTGAAAATTTAATGCTTCTTCTTTTGTTAGACATTTTAAATTTAAGGTATCTCTATAATTGTATAATCTTGTATCTAATATCCCTGCTTCTTCATTCTCAAATTTTCTAATATGAATTCCCATCCATACTGGTATTCCGTCTTTTAATTGTAAAATTACAAATTTTTTCAGGTCTTCTATTGGTAAATTTAAAAATCCAACTTGACTTTTCCTATATACATTTCCCATATATTTTTTTGCATAATTTTTATTATACTCTTTATTATACATTGGTACATTTCCAATAGATACAAAGTCTTCTAATTTCAATGTTAAAAACTGATTTTTAAATTCAATTGGTGTAAGGTTTTTATAAACTTGTATTTTACCATTTTTATCTTTGTATTCATAATCAAATTTAAAAACTGGTTCTCCTAATATTTTTGATAGAAGATTATAGTTTTCTTGCAAAAAATCTTGTTTTTGTTTTTCTAATTCATCTGTACTCGCTTTATTTTTTTTCATATTTAAAAGTGTAATAATATCTTTTTTTATTTTTTCTGATAAAATATATGTTACCTTTTGATAATTCATACTTTCTACTACATCTGGCATAAAACTTTTTGGAACAATGCCATATTTAGTTACAATTGCCGCAAACATTTGCCAATATCCGCCTTCTTCAGCACAATATTTAGTTATATTTTCCTTATTTATATTATCGATATTTGCATTTTCTAGATGGATAATATTTTCATATGCATTATTGGATTTTTCTAATTTATCAAAAAAGGCAATATAATTATTAGATAGCTCTAAATCCATTATATCTATATTCAAATTTTTTGCTATATTATGTTTTATAACATTGATACCAGCATAAATCCAACATTTATAGTTTTCTTTTTGGTTATATCTTTTACTTTCCGGTAACTCTATATTAAAAATAGGCTGATTTTCTATTATAATTTCTCTATTTATACATGCTTTTTCTAAACCATTTTTCGTAATTGCATTTTCAATAGCTTTATTTTGCTTATGCCTATTATAGTTTTTACTAAATTTACTAATTTCTTCTACACTAATTTGTTCCATATTAGTTCCCCTTTTTTATTTTCCTTTTAACTTTATTTTTAATAGTTCTAATGCTTTTTTTCTTGCACTAATTTTGTTCTTTTCTTCTTGAGATAATTCAGCCAATGTTTTTCCATTTTCTAATTCAAATATTTCATCAAATCCAAATCCATTATCTCCTCTTACATTTTCTGCTACATAACCTTCTATATAAGCTTCTACTGTAACTGTATCTTTAATATTCGAAATTGCAATAGCTGTTATAAATTTTATCTTTCTTTTTTCTTTTGGTACATCTTTTAGCTTTTCAATAATTGCTAAGTTTCTTTCTCTATCTGTTCCTTCATGCCATCTCTTAGTATATACTCCTGGAAATCCGTTTAAGTATTCTATCTCAATTCCAGAATCGTCTGCAATACACCACTTTCCGTCTAATTCTTTTGCAATTGTTTCTGATTTTTTAATTGCATTTTTTAAAAATGTTTCTTGGTCTTCTTCTACTTCTCTCTCTATTCCCAATTCTTGCATCGGTATTATCTTATATTCTTTTAATATTTCTTGTGCCTCTTTTATTTTGCTTTTGTTTCCGGAAGCTATTACAATTTCTTTATTCATTTATGTTTTCTCCTTTTTTTATCTTCTTCTAAACTATATCATAAATTTGCTTTTTTCTCAACAAAAATCGTCATTTTATGCCTTGATATTAAATAAAAACACCTTCTAGATATTTTTCTAAAAAGTGTTTTTTAATATGTTTTATTTTACTTCGTTCTTGCATGAACCTGTTTCAAAGAATTCTTTAATATTTTCACATGTGTCACTACCAATTTTATTTAAAGCTTCTTGTGTAAAGAATGCTTGATGAGAAGTGATAACAACATTTGGCATAGATAGAAGAACAGATAAATATTTATCTCTTTTATAAGAATTTGACATATCATTCATGAAAAAGTCTTCTTCATCTTCATAAACATCTAATCCTAATCCTCCAATTTTACCTTCTTCTAGTTTTTCAACTAAACTATCTGTGTCAATTAATTTACCTCTACTTGTGTTAATGATAACAACACCTTTTTTCATTTTTTCTATTGTTTTTTTGTTTATAATTCTGTCAGTTTCTGGAGTTAATGGGCAATGTAGAGATATAATATCAGATTCTTTTAATAATGTGTCCAAATCTACATATTCATATCCAATTTCTTTTGCGCCATTTTCATCTGGATATAAATCATACGCAAGAATTCTTGCTCCAAATCCTTTCATGATTTGGCAAAATACTTTTCCTATTTTTCCAGTTCCAATTACTCCCACTGTCTTTCCATGAATATCAAATCCTAATAATCCATTTAAAGTAAAGTTATATTTTTTAGTTCTTTGATATGCTTTATATATTTTTCTATCTATACTTAATAATAATGCTACTGCATGTTCTGCTACTGCATATGGAGAATATGCTGGTACTCTTACTACTTTTAATTTATCTCCAAGATTTTTTATATCTACATTATTAAATCCTGCACAACGTAAGGCAATTAATTTTACACCACATTCTTCCAAGATATGTATTGTTTTTTCATCTACTACATCATTAACAAAAATACATACCACATCAAATCCTTTTGCAAGTGGCGCTGTTTCTGAATTTAATTTTGATTCTAAATAAGTAATTTCATAACCATAATCTTTATTATATTTATCAAATAATTTTTTGTCATATTCTTTTGTATCAAAAAAAGCTATTTTTATCATGTTTATTCACTCCTTCTTTTTTTTATTAACTCTTATATTATACCACTTTTTTTAATTTTTACAACCTTTTAAAAGAATTTAAATTACAATATACTATTAAATTAAAGATAAAAAGACCCATTAAAGTGGTCTTTTTTATTTTTAAATAATTTTTTCTGCCAATTTATCTTGATTATTATATAAATACCTATTTGCTATAAATGTTACTATTGCAAATATTACTCCTAAAATGGTAAGTCCGACATACACATTTATGTCTTTTAATAACGCAACTAATATTATCATAATTATTATATCTATCATTGATAAAATCACTGGAAAAACTAAATTTAAATTTTGTTTTGCTACTGCATATTCCGAATCCCAATTTAGCTTTGGCCTTTTTAAATCTACTATAAGCATTAATATACTTTGTAATATTCCCATTATTGTTGCAACTACAAATAATTCTATTAATGTAATAATTGGTAAATGTAAAAGATACTGCACCATAGCTAATGTAATAAGTATTGTTACCATGTTCATTATAATATTTGGCATTATTTTATAAATATATTGTTTATATAAAGGAACTGGTATATATTTTATAAATACTGCATTTTCGCCATCTCTCGATATTGCTGTTATTGATATATATATAAACATTGTAAAAAATTGAATTATACCCAATATTATACAGATAATTAAAAATGAATTCATTTCCATCTGCCTTAGCATTGTAGATATATCTTTTAAACTAGCACCTTCACTTTGCATTCCTGAAAATATAATTACTACCATTATAATTGGTATTAAAATTGATGGTAATAAACATTGCATTAAAAATACTGGATTTCGTATCAAAAGTTTAAATTCTTTTCCTACGTAACTTTTATATAATTTACTGTTTTTATATTCCTCTTGTTTTATTCCTTTATTGGATTTTTTTGCCCCACCTCCAAACAAGTTTCCTACTAATCCTTTAAAGTAAATTTTTTGTGCAATTAACATATATACAATAAATCCTAAAATTGTAAGTAACAATGTTTTTAAAATTTCTATGGCTGCTACAAATAAAGAATTTGTTGTTAATGCATCTATTAGAAAATCTAGTGTTGGAAAATATCCTTTTACCAAATCTACCATTCCATTTGCTTGTACAATCATTTGTGCCATTTCTTCATTAGAAATATCACTTTTCATACTACTTGTTGATAATGATATACATACTATTATTGCTAAGACTATTAAAGATGCTATCAATTGAAATCTATTTCTATTTTTTGTTAATTTTGCAAAGCTCATTATTATCATAACAATCATACTAATTAGCAAAATTGGTAATATTGGAATTAATATTACTGAAAATATCATAGTTATATAATAAAGAAAACCTGCATTTGTTAATATTCCATACATTGTAAGTGGTATTAGCCCTATTAAAAATATCATAGCATATTCTGCAATCAACATTACATTTGTTCTTGCTAATATTATTTGATATGGTTTTAGCGGTAATGGTAATAAATATTCATTGTCTTTTGTAAAATATAGTATATTAATACTTGAAAATATAGTTTGTATTAGTGCTACACCTAATATCATAAATAAAATCATTCCAACAAATACTGTTTCTTGATGTATTGCTATTAACCCATTAAGAAGGTTGTAACCTAAAAATATAATAAGTCCTGCAAAATATAGAAATAATATTACATAAATCAAAAATCTACTTTTTGATTTATTAGATAATCCCATTTTTAATTCCATACTTGAAAAGGAATTTTTAAGAAATATTTTTGTCAATTCTATTACTTTTTTCATTTTCATCCTCCCTTTCTTAAATTATTCTTCTGTAATTTCCAAGAATAATTTTTCTAAGGATGCTTCTTCTTTAAATTTTTCTTTCATTTCGTCAAATGTTCCTACAAATACTAATTTTCCTTTGTTGATTATTCCTACTCTATCACATAGTTTTTCTGCTACTTCTAATACATGCGTTGAAAAAAATACTGTTTTACCTGATTGTGCATGATTTCTCATCATTTCTTTTAGGTCAAATGAAGATTTAGGATCTAAACCTGTCATTGGCTCATCTAATATCCAATTTTTTGGTTCTGAAAGTAAAGCTCCACATATTACTATTTTTTGTCTCATACCATGAGAATAGCTTTGAATTTGATTGTTTAGCTCATCATATATTTCAAATTTTTTTGTTAATTCTTCTATTTTTTCTTTTCTTTTATTTGCTGGAATATCATATACATCTGCCATAAAAGTTAAATATTCTATTCCTTTTAATTTTAAAAACATATCTGGATTATCTGGTACAAATCCAAAGTTCTTTTTAGCTTCTAGCGTCTCTTCTTTTATACTTTTACCATCTATTAAAATATCTCCTTCATCTATATTTAATATTCCTGTTATCATTCTAATTGTCGTTGTTTTTCCAGCTCCATTTGGTCCTAAAAATCCAAATATCTCTCCATTTTTTATTTCAAGATTTAAAGAATCTACTGATTTTTTTCCTTTTACATAAGATTTTGAAACATTTTTTATTTCTATCATGATTTTCCCCCTATTACTTTTTCATAAAAATTTATTTCCATGTATCTCCATTAATGTATTTTGTTAAAGCCATTATAAAAGCATTTCTTGTTAAATCAATTCTTGAAATTTCATCTTTTGTTAATATGCTTATTCCACCTTTACCTTTTCCTAATCCTTTACTATTAAAAATTTTATCTAGCACCTTTCCAAGTTCTGTTGCTTTTATTTCTTCTATATATTTATTAGGAATTGGGAAACCTTGACTTGTTCCTACACTTTGTGTTCCTTCCTTATCTTCTATTACTGCACAATTTATATCAATCCATTCTTCTAAAAAATCTGTAATACCCGCTTCACATGCAATATAAAAATCCGCTTCTAGTTGGTTTTCTTTTGCATACTTTCTTAAATTTTTTATTCTATTTTTTGCTCCTATAATTATTTCTTTATTTATAGGTTGGTCTCCTACTTCTGAATCCACAGCTATTCCTTCTATTTCTATATTTTCAAAATACTTTTCAAATGCTTCTTTTGCTCCTTGTATTTTTCCTGGATTTTTTGTTCCCATTAATATTTTCATTTATATTTTCTCTCCTTCCTATCTGACATATTTTTTATTATTGAAAATATCTAAAGAATAAATTTTATTTTCTTCAAAATCTTTTATAAGTTGAACACTTGTATCCCAGCCCCTTAGTTCTTTTTCTGACATATTTTTTACTTCTGCTAATTCTAACCATTTTACATCTAATATTTCTTTTGTATCAAATTTGATATTTTCATCTATAATATCAGCTGTAAATTTTACTAATATAGCTGTTTCTTCATTTTCCTGAATAACAGTACTTATTGGTAAAACACCTGTAAGTTTTACTTTACATCCTGTTTCTTCATAAACTTCTCTAATTGCCGCTTCTGTTATTAATTCATTTTCGTCTACATGTCCCGCTGGAAAACTCCATTGCCCATAACACTTCTTTTTAGCTTCTTTTACCATTAATATTTTATTATCTCTTACTATTAAACAACCTGCAATAATTACCATATTATCCTCCTACAATTTAATATTTTTTAAATCATTTTAATTATCTACCTTAACTTTAATATGCTTTTCTATTAATTTCACATTCTTATTTTCTAATTCAATTTCCAAATATATACCATCCGGTATTCCTTTCATATCAACATTGTCTGTTAACGAACCTACTACATAATAATTTTTCCCATCTTCTTTTAATTGCTTGGTCCAGTGTTGGTGTCCACTAAATATAGCTATTACATTATTGTCACTTTTTATTATATTTTTTATTTCTTTTCTATTTTTCATTAAAGCATTTTCAGGATTTTTTTCAAACCAGTAGTTTCCCTTTTGTATATCTTCTGCTAAACCAAAATGAGTAAATATTAAACACGGCAATTTATTTTTTAGTAAATCTTCTTTTAACCAAGAAATTTCTTTTTCTGACATGCATCTTGCTTTATATATTCCACCATCAGCTTTAATTGTGTCTTCTTTAATATCAGTTGTCAAGATAATAAAATGATAACCATTCAAATCAAATGAAAATGTTGCATTTTCATAATTCATAATTCTTTCAATTTCTTTTCTTGAATTCATAGAACGCATGTCATGATTTCCTATTACTGAATAAAATGGTACTTGTATGTTTTTTAATTTATCCCAAATATATGTATAATTTTTAATGTCTTTTTCGTGATTTAATGTGTCTTCAATTAAATCTCCTAAACATATACTCAAATCTGGCTTATCTTCATTTATTTTTTTTATTAATTTATCTACAATTTGTATAGAATATTGAGTTAACTTTCTTTTTAAGCCAGGACCCAACTTTTCTGGTCTTTTGTCTAAATAGTGTATATCTGAAAATACAATTAATTTAGATTTACTCATTATTTGTACCTTTTCCTTTCTTCTTAATTATTTTTCTCTATAACTGTTCCATTCCCTTTATATATCTATATATTTCTCCCCAATTGCTAACTTCTTTTAAATATTCATTCTGCTCTAATTTTTTCATTTCTTTATCTCTAAAATAAATTGTCTTAATTCCATTTGACGATAATTTCTTACAAACATCATATGAGTCATCTATCATAAAATCAATATGCTCTTTTTGTGCAACTCCTAACTTATCATCTTGTTTCCAATAATATGTATTAAAAGAAATTCCTTCTTTTTTAAATCTTTCCATTGCAACATCCTTCATCTCTTCTATCATTCCACCTCTTGCAGATATTACAATAAGTTCATTTCCTTCTTTTTGTAACATATTAATTACATCTTTTGCTCCTGGAATTAAAGGTGTTTGCTTTGATAGCTCTAAAAAATATCCATTAACAAATTTCATTCTCTCTTCTTCTGTCCAGTCATATCTATTTCTTAAATAATGTTCATTTCTATTAATAATTCCGTCTTTTTTTAATTCTATAAAGTCATATAAATCTCCATATGTTTTCAATACCCTTTCATAGTCTAATATTACTCCATCTATATCTATCCCTATTTTCATACTTCTATTTCTCCCTAAACTATATTAATTTTCTTATCTATCACAATGTGATAATTTTATTTTAAATATTGAAACAATTCTTTATAAACCTTATCTCTTTTTACTACTTCTTGGTTGGATATCATTTCTTTTATTTCTTTAAGGTTACACAATTTTACTTGCTGTACTTCACTTTCTTGCATTTTTATATTTTTAATGTCTATATTATCTTTTTTTACAATATAAAAATCAAAGAATTGATTGTCAATAAAATCTCCTAGATTTTTCATACATTTATATGTAAATATATATTTTAGCTCATTTTCTTTTATATCAATACCAACTTCTTCAAATAATTCTCTTTTAGCAGCTTCTATTGAAGTTTGTCCTGCTGATATATGTCCTGCTGCTGATACATCCCATTTTCCTGGATTAGTTTCCACATTATTTGCTCTTTGTTGCATTAATACTTTTCCTTTTTCATCTATAACTGCTATAACAATAATCTTATGCCATAGTCCTTTAGCATGTACTTTTTTTCTAGTTGCTATCTCTCCTGTTTTTGTTCCGTTTTTATCTAATATATCTATCATCTCTTCCATTGCTGTTTTTTCCTTTCTAATCAAATTATTTTTTCCATCCCAATATTTGGTTCAATTCTTTTCTAGGTCGTTGTTTTGGATTTTCATCAGGATATCCAATAGAAATTGCTGAAATCAATTCCATATCTTCATAACCAACTAATTTAGCTATTTCTTTTTGTGTATAAACAATATCTCTTATCCAAAGAGATCCCAAGCCTAAATCTGTTGCTCTTAAACAAATATGTTCTATTGCTCCACCTATTGAAAGTAAATCTCCCGTAATCCAATTTTCCTCATATTCTTTCAATACTAATATTAAAATAGGAGCTTCTTTTATTATTTTTGCTGTTACTATAACACTACTATTAGTATTATATATTTTTCTTTCTAAATTAATTTTTGAAGTTTCTTCTTTCTCTATCATAATATCTGCAATCTGATTTTTTATATCATTTTTTACTATTAAAAATTTCCAAGGTTGCCTATTTTTAGCTGATGGCGCTAATCTTGCACAATCTATTAGATCTTCTATTAGTTCATCTGGTACATCCATACTTTTATATTTTCTAATACTTCTTCTATTTTTTATTGTTTCTTTTAATTCCATTTTAACCTCCTATTCTTACCAGTATTGATTTTATATATATGCTCTTTTAAAAATTTAATTACAAATGCTGTTACTAAATGTACTTATTGCTTAATAATTGCAATAAATATATTATTTGAAATTTCTAATCCATGCCTAATTTCTTCCATCTATAAATTCCCTTACTATAGATTAGTTTTATTTAATCTTTAAATGTCATATGCTTTTTCTTCGTTTGACCATACTGATAATGGCTTATTTTTATATCTTATTTTTGCATCTTCTAATCTTTCCTTTATACTTACTACTCCATCTGGTGCAACTCTTTGGTCACAATAAGCACAAATTTTTCTTTCATAGGAATTTGACTTTAATGTGTCTTCATTCTTTTTTGACCTTTTTCCGTCTAATATAATTAATTCCTTTGCAGTTAATCATTCTTGTTTTCCGATTTCTAAATTAATTTCATGGTCATTAGTTCCATACTTATCAAAGTATTTTTTTCTTAACTTTAAAAACTCTACATCATTCGATTCATCTTCTGATATCTTTACCATATTTCCCATATCATGTAATAAACACACTCTAATAATAGCCTTTGAATCTATTTGCGTACCTTCCCAATTATCTATTATTAAATTGCTACATGCTGCTACTCTTAACATATGCATTTGTAAATTTTCTGGCAAGTGATATTTTTTATAAATTTCTATAATATTCATTTTATTTAATCATCTCCCAACTCTTGAAGTATTTTTGCTTTCTCTATTAATCTTGCAAAATCTTTATTAATCATAATTTTTCTCCATTCTACATAAGATTTTTGGTGGTTTTTCATTTATATTTACTCATATAACCAATTTAATATTTCTTTAGAAATGCTTAAATCTCCTCTACCTACACCTATTTCTATATCTGGCTTTGGACTTCCATGATAATCGCTACCACCACTTATATATAAATTATTATTTTTAGCGTAATCCACTAAAATATTTCTTTGTTCTTGATTTGCTGATGGATGGAAACATTCTATACCATCAAGTTCTTTTTCTTTTCTTAAATCATTTATAAATTCAATTGTATCTTTAAATTTATATTCAAATGGGTGTG
>CALYAH010000011.1 GCA_944393455.1 uncultured Clostridia bacterium | reverse complement strand
AAGTGGTAGCCTGAGAAAGAAATGCGGTTGACAGACCATTCAGTAGGGCTTAAGCCCAGAAGTGCCAGTACAAAAGCCTTCTAGGCGCAGAGCAAACCACCCGTTTTACGGGTGGTTATGATTATGTTTTCATATACTAAAATTAAAGAAGAGATTTAGTATTAAGATGTTTTTTGACTCCGTCCCAAAAAACATCTTCAGGGATATCAGCCATAAAAGTTAGATTTTCTTTAGATACTGGGTGTAAACATTCAATTTTATAACTATGAAGAGCTTGGTGATTAATTAAAGTAGAAGCATTTCCATATAAAGTATCTCCAACAATTGGGTGACCAATGGCTTTCATATGAACTCTGATTTGATGAGTACGTCCAGTTTGTAATTTACATTTTACTAAACTATAATTTTGAAATTCTTTGAGTACTTGGTAATGAGTAATAGCTCTTTGACCATCTTTATCAATACATCTTTCTATAATACTTCCATCTTTTCTGCTAATTGGTAAATCAATTGTACCAACTTTTTTGATTAATCTACCTTCCACGACGCATAAATATTCTTTTTTGAAAATTCCGTCTGCCATTTGCTTGCTAAACGATTCTTGTATATATTCACATTTAGCAAAAACAACAATTCCAGAAGTATTTAAATCAAGTCTGTTAACAGGTCTTATTTTTTTCTTTAAACCAATAGAATCAAAATAAAATCTAATACCATTAGATAAAGAATTATCATAATGCAACCTAGAAGGATGAATTGCAATACCAGCTGGCTTATTTACAACTAAAAACCAATCATCTTCATAAAGAATATCTAATTTCATAGCAGTTGGTACAATGTTAGAATTGTCTTCTGGCAAATTTAAATCAATTAGTATTATATCACCAGTAAAAACAGGGGAACGTGTATCAACAATATTACCATTTTTATAGATTTTTTGGTTTTTAATTAATTTAGTAGTTAAACGGGTCGAAAGATTAAATTTTAAAGATAATATTTCATTTATATTTTTATAAAAATCATTTTCTTCTACAATATATTTTAGTTCCACTTTTTCTCCTTTTTATTGATATTTAGACATTAATAAATATTATATAATAATTAGTAAAAAAAGTAAAATACTTGAACAAACAATTGAAATCTGATAAAATATGCCAGGAATAGACATAAGATGTGTCCCAAAATGGACAAAAATGTCCAAAAGGAAACGTCCCCAATTGGACATAGGAGGAAAAAATGAGAATAAGATATAAAAAATGGGCAAGGCCAGAGTTAGAAGCAAGTAAATTTTATGAAGATGAACCAGAAAATTGGAAAGGAAAATGGAAAGAACATTTTGAAAATCCGGAAAATCCATTTATGCTAGAGTTAGGTTGTGGAAAAGGTCAATTTATATCAAAATTAGCATTAGAGAATCAAAATATTAACTACCTTGCAATTGATTTAGTAGATGCAATGCTTGGATTAGCAAAAAGAAATGTAGAACAAGAATATAAGGAAGCTAATATTGAGCCTAAAAATGTAATATTGACTAGATTTGATATTGAAAGAATTAATTTGATTTTAGATAAAAAAGATATGGTAGAGAGGATTTATATTAATTTTTGTAATCCTTGGCCAAGGGGTAAGCATAGAAAGAAAAGATTAACTCATACAAGACAATTAGAGAAATATAAAGAATTTTTGAAACCAAATGCAGAAATCTATTTTAAAACAGATGATGATGAGTTATTTGAGGCAAGTTTATTATATTTTGAAGAAACTGGTTTTGAAATTATTGAAAAAACATACGACTTGCATAAGGAACCTATTTTCGAGAAAAACATAGAAACAGAGCATGAGAAGATGTTTTCAGAACAGGGAATTAGTATAAAAGCTTTGATTGCTAAATTAAAATAAGAGATGTTTTTTGGTGTTTTTTGGGACGGAGTCAAAAAACATCTTCAATTGAGCATAGGAGGCGCAAATGGAAACAGATGATGTAATTAAAAATAAAGAAAATAAAGAGTTTATATTAAAAGCAGTATCAGAAAACGGCAAATTTTTAGATTTGGCTTCTCCAGAATTGCAAGATGATAAAGAAGTTGTTATGGCTGCACTAAATCAGGATGCTGAAAGTTTAGAATTTGCCAGTCAAAGACTAAAAGATGATAAGGAAGTAATTATGAAAGGGGTAAAAGGAGCCCCATGGACAATATGTTATGCTTCTGATAGGCT
Source organism: uncultured Clostridia bacterium (assembly GCA_944393455.1). Lineage (GTDB taxonomy): Bacteria > Bacillota > Clostridia > TANB77 > CAG-508 > CAG-269. Next base: position 17,291 of record CALYAH010000011.1, on the reverse strand, counting down.
AAGAGCTGATAAAGAAGTTGTTTTTGAAAGTTGCGGAGCATATGGACAAGCATTGTATTTTGCAAGCGAAGAATTGAGAGATGACAGAGAAATTGTAAAAGCAGCGGTTGAAAATAAGGGAATTATTATTAAATATGCAAGTGATAGATTAAGAAATGATAAAGAATTAGCACTTATTTCTGTTAAACAAAATAAGCAAGCCTATCATTTTATTTCACAAGAGTTACAACAGGATGATGAAATAAAAGCATTGTTATAAAAATAACGTATATCATTTTTTAAAATAAGATATAGTCAGAGTATAAAAAGTAATTTTATATCATTTAGAAAAAAATGCTTGTACTTTTTTTACTTTACTTATATAATGTAAACGAATATAAAATACAAGGAGGAAAAGATGCAATTTATAGAAGAAATAAAAAATAGAGCAAAACAAGATATAAAAACAATAGTGCTTCCAGAGGCAGAAGATATAAGAGTTTTACAAGCAACAGAGCAAGTATTAAAAGAAGAATATGCCAAAATAATTTTAATTGGAAATAGACAAGCTATAGAAAAAAAAGCAGAGACAAACAAGGTTGATATTACAGGTGCAGATATAGTTGACCCAAGTAACTCAGAAAAGTATGATGAATATGTTAATTTATTATATGAATTAAGAAAACACAAAGGAATGACAATTGAAAAAGCAAAAGAGTTAGTAAAAGATTCTGTTTATTATGGGATGTTAATGGTTAAAGATGAAAAGAGTCAAGCAGATGGTTTAGTTTCAGGAGCTATTCATTCAACTTCAGATACTTTGAGACCAGCACTACAAATCTTAAAAACGGCACCAGATACTAAGTTAGTTTCAGCTTTTTTTGTTATGGTAGTTCCTAATTGTGAACAAGGAGAAAACGGAACTTTTATATTTGGAGATTGTGGACTAAACGAAAATCCAGATGATGAAGCTTTGTCAGAAATTGCAATATCATCTAGTAAAAGTTTTAAACAACTGGTTGGCAAAGAACCAAAAGTTGCTATGCTATCTTATTCTACTTATGGAAGTGCAAAATCTGAATTAACTGAGAAAGTAATAAGTGCAACTAAAAAAGTAAAAGAAAAAGTGCCAGAATTATTGGTAGATGGAGAGTTACAATTAGATGCAGCAATTATACCTGAAATAGCACAAATGAAAGCACCAGGTAGTTCAATACAAGGAGAAGCTAATGTATTAATATTCCCAGACTTAAATGCTGGAAACATTGGATATAAATTAGTACAAAGACTTGGAAAAGCAGAAGCATATGGACCACTTTGCCAAGGAATTGCAAAGCCAGTAAACGACCTATCAAGAGGATGTAGTAGTCAAGACATAGCAGGAGTTGTAGCAATTACTGCTGTACAAGCACAATAGTGTTTTTTTGATGTTTTTTAACTCCGTCCCCAAAAACATCTTAAAATTGAAGGGAGGGAAAACTATGAAAATTCTAGTTTTAAATTCAGGAAGTTCATCATTAAAATATCAAGTGATTGATATGGAAACAAAAAAGATGCTGGTAAAAGGCTATTTTGAAAGGATAGGACAAGCTAATTCCTTTTTAACACATAAAGTAAATGGAATAAAACACAAATTTGAACGTCAAGCTAAAAATCATGAACAAGCGATTAAGTTTGTATTAAGTAGACTTACTAATAAACATTATGGAGTTATTAAAGATTTATCTGAATTAGGAGGGATTGGACATAGGATTGTTCATGGAGGAGAAAGATTTTCCAATTCGATTGAAATTAATACTGAAGTTATAGAGGAAATAAAAAAGGCAAGTAGCTTAGCACCATTGCATAATCCAGCAGCAATATTGGGAATAGAAGCATGTAGAAAAATAGTACCAAATATGAAAATGGTAGCAGTATTTGATACAGCTTTCCATCAAACTATACCAAAAGAGAGGTATATTTATCCAATTCTATATGAGTACTATGAAAAATATGGAATAAGAAAATATGGGTTTCATGGAACTTCACATCAATATGTAGCAAATAGAGCAGCAGAATTACTAGGAAAAGACATAAAGGACTTAAAGATTGTTAGTTGCCATTTGGGACAAGGTGCAAGTGTGTGTGCTATCCAAAATGGTAAATCAGTCGAAACAAGTATGGGACTAACACCACTTGGAGGAATTGTTATGGGAACAAGAAGTGGAGATTTAGACCCATCAGTAGTAACTTATATAATGCAAAAAGAAAATTTAAAGCCAGAAGAAATAGAAAACAAATTAAATAAAGAATCAGGAGCTTATGGTGTTTCGAGAGTGTCAGTAGACTTTAGAGACATTGAAGCAGAAGCGAATTCTGGAGGACATCATGCTAAATTAGCTTTAGAAATCTTCCATAATACGGTTGCTAGTTATATTGCAAAATGTATGGTAGCCATGAATGGCATGGATGTTTTAATATTTACAGCAGGAGTAGGAGAAAAAGGACAAGATTCAAGACAAGCTATTTGTGATAAATTAGAAGTTTTTGGAGTAAAACTAGACAAAGAAAAGAATCAAGAAACAAAAGGAGATGAAGCAAAAATTTCATCTAAAGATTCTAAAGTAGAAGTGTTGGTTATACCAACTAACGAAGAATTAATGATAACAATACAGACAATGAGACACTTGGGACAGAGCTAAAATGTCTCACCATATGTGTTGAAATATGTCGAAAAATAAAAATAAAAGAGAAATTATGGGATGACAAAAAGCGACAAAAATGTGAGACATTTTTGCTCTGTCCCAAATGTCTCAAAAGAAAGGAAGTTTTTAAATGAAAATATTAGTATTAAACTGTGGTAGTTCATCACTAAAATATCAATTAATTAATATGGAAACAGAGGAAGTTTTGGCTTCTGGAAAGTATGAAAGAATTGGAGAGGAAGAGGCATTTATTACTCATAAAGCTCAAGGTAAAAAGGTAGAAATTAAAAAGCCTGCTTATGACCATAAAGAGGCAATTGAATTTACTTTGGCACAATTAACAAATCCAGAGTATAAGGTAATAGATAGCTTAGACGAAATTGAAGCGATAGGGCATAGAGTTGTACATGGAGGAGAAATATTTAAAGAATCAGCTGTTATTGATGATAAAGTTATAGAACAAATAAGTGAATGTGGAGAGTTTGCACCATTACACAATCCAGCAGCTGTTTTAGGAATGGAAGCTTGTAAAAAAGTTATGCCAGGTAAACCAATGGTAGCAGTATTTGACACAACATTCCATCAAACTATGCCAAAAGATAAATATGTTTATCCAATTCCATATGAATATTACAAAAAATACGGTGTTAGAAAATACGGAGCTCATGGTACGTCACACATGTATGTTGCAAAGAGGCTAGCAGAAATAGAAAATAAAAATGTTGAAGATTTAAAAATTGTAACTTGTCACTTAGGACAAGGATCTAGTATTTGCGCAGTTGAGGCAGGAAAATCAATTGATACTAGTATGGGATTAACTCCACTTGGTGGAATTCCTATGGTTACAAGAAGTGGAGATTTAGATCCATCTGTGTTAACTTATATTATGAAAAAAGAAAATATTACAGCACAGGAAATGGAAGATATTTTAAATAAAAAATCAGGAGTTGCAGGAATTTCAGGATTGGCACCAGATTTTAGAGTAATTGAAGCAGCATCTAATGAAGGAAATGAAAGAGCAGAGATTGCAATGGAAAGCTTTAAATATGCAGTTGCAAGCTATATTGCAAAATATGCAGTTGCAATGAATGGTATTGATTATATTATTTTTACTGGTGGAGTAGGAGAAAATCAAATTAATATTAGAAAAGGTATCTGCGAAAAGTTGGAATTTATGGGAGTTAAAATTGATGTAGATGCTAACAACATGAGAGGAGAAGAAAAAATAATTTCTAAAACAGAGTCAAAAGTTAAAATTTATGTTATACCAACAAACGAAGAGTTGATGATTGCAAAAGAAACGATGAGATTGGTAAAATAATTAATATGGAGCTTCAATATTAAATTTGAAACAAAAAACACAGAAGAGGATGTTATTAATGAAAGATGTAATAATAAAATCATTAAAAGAAAATAGATGGGGAATAGCAATTCAAATAATATTAATAGGAGTTAATATATATCTATTAACATTTCCATCAAAAATTATTGGAAATATTATTGATTTATTCTATGACTTAGAAGCAAATCAAGAAAACATTATGAACAATACATATTACCTTTTGGGAATATGTATTGTTTTTTTGCTAGTAAGAGTGATTTGGAAATATTATGAGACAGTAAACAATAGAAGTCTTGAAAGAGACATGAAAATGAAATTATTTAAAAGATTTTTAAAATTAAAAGTAAAAGACATCCAAAAAATCAAAAATGGAGAAATAATGTCCTACTTTGTTAAAGATACTAACGAGATAAGAAGAGTAATGTATGGATTATTATCTCATGGAACTAGAATTGTATTTACATTTATTATTGCTATTTTTCAAATGGCAAACGGTGTTAATTTATATTTGACAATTGCAGTCATTTTTCCAATTTTCATAGGATGTTTCTTTATTTTAAAAATAAAAAAATATGTAGAAATTAGTTTTAAAAAAGCACAAGACAGATTTACTGAAATGTCAGAATATATTCAAGAAAGTACAGATAGTATTCGTACGACAAAAGCCTATTCATGTGAAGGAGAACAATTAAAAACATTTATTGTTAAAAATAGAAAAGTAAAACAAAGCAACAATACGGTAGATATTTATTCAAACTTATTGACAATGAGCTTAAATATTTGCTTCGGACTTTGTTATGCAATAGCCTTACTATTTGGTTCAAAGTTAGTATTAGAGGGAACAATTACTGTCGGAGAGTTAGTAACTTTTAATGGATATATAGGATTATTTGTAGGTCCTGTTAGTTGGCTTCCAGGTTTAGTTACTAGAATAAAAAGAGGACAAATATCTTATGCTAGGTTAGATAAAATCTTTACACTTGAAACAGAAAAAATTAATTTAAAAAATATTGAAACAGGAGAGGCTTTAAAAGGAAATATAAAGATTCAAAATTTAAGTTTTCATTATCCAGGAATATTAGAAAAATCTCTAGAAGGAATAAATGTAGAAATAGAACAAGGACAAACAATCGGAATAATAGGGACAATAGGCAGTGGAAAGACGACTTTGATGAATCTGTTAATACGACTATATAATATTCCAAAAGGAAAAATTATGATTGATGGAAAAGATATTAATGAAATTCCAATAGAGGTATTAAGAAAGAATATTTGTTATATTACGCAAGATAACTTCTTATTTTCATCAACTTTAAAAGAAAATATCAATTTATTTGATGATAATTATAGCGATGAAGAAATTAAAATAAGTACTAAAAAATCAGTCGTATATGACGATATAAAGAAAATGCCGGATGGAATAGAAACAGTAATTGGAGAACGAGGAGCTGATTTATCGGGAGGACAAAAACAAAGAGTAGCGATTTCAAGAGCTTTTTTAAAAAATAGTAATATCTTAATTTTTGATGATACTTTCTCGGCTCTTGATAATAAGACTTCAGAGAAATTATTGGAAAATATTAAAGAATTGGCAGAAGGTAAAACATGTATTATTATTTCTAACAAGGTTTCAGATGTAAAAAATAGTGATTTGATTCTTGTATTAGATTATGGAGAAATAGTAGAGCGAGGAAAACATGACGAATTAATTGATAAACAAGGGATTTATTACAAATTTTATCAGCAACAAATAACAAAAAAAGAACCAAGTTTTTTTAAGTAAAATAGAAGGAGTTAATGATGAAAAATCAAACACTTAAGAGAATTTATAAAATGTTAAGACCACAGTCAAAATCTATTTTAATTATTTCGATTTTAGCAATTTTAATTAATTTGGGTGAAGTAGCAAAACCATATTTAATTAAAGTAGTAATTGATGATTTTTTGAGTGCAGGTATATATGAAAAAGGTTTAGTTACAATTGGAATAATAGGAGGAGCCTATATTGCAATTGTATTAATTGGCAACATTTTGAATTTTATTGTTACTACAGCAACAAGTATGATGGGAGAAAATGTAATCTATTCTATTAGAAATAAGTTATATAAGTATATTGAATATGCTAATATTCCTTTTCATGATAAAACACCATCTGGAACTTTATTTGTAAGAGCAACAAGTGATGTGGAAGATATTACAACACTATTTAAAGACGTAATAACAACTTTTATTAAAGATGTTATTATGATTATAGCATTAATAGTTATGATGGTAAATTTAAATTATAAGTTAGCTTGCATTTGTTTATTGCTAGTTCCGTTAGTAATACTAACATCTATTTTTATGAACAAAATAAGCCATAAAGTAAGAGAATATTCTAAAAGGGTCAAAACAGAATTAAATATATTTTTATCAGAATCTATTTATGGTGTTAAATTAATAAAGATATTTAATAGACAAAATGAAAAACAGAAAGAATGTGACAAATTATGCCAAGACTTTTATAAGTCAAGAATTCCTACTAGTTTTACAGAAGGTTTTTTAATTGCATTTATGGTAATTTTTGAAAATTTGGGAGTTTCTATCATTATTTGGGCTAGTGCGAAACATTTTTTAAGAATTGAGTTAGATGTAGGAGTTATTTACATTTTTATTACATACTTAAAACAAATCTTTGAACCAATTCAAAGGATTGTAGAAAATTTGGAAACAGTACAAGAAGCTTTAGTTTCAATCGACAAGATTTATGATATCTTAGAGGAAAAACAATATTTAGAAGACTTTAAAAGTGGAAGAATCTTAGATAAAGTAAAAGGAAAAATAGAATTTAAAAATGTGTGGTTTGCCTATGAAGCTGAAAACTGGATTTTAAAAGATGTAAGCTTTACAATAGAACCAGGACAGAGTATTGCATTAGTTGGAAGAACAGGTTCACGGAAAAACAACTATTACTAATTTAATTAATAGATTTTATGAAATACAAAAAGGAGAAATTTTGTTAGATGGAATTAATATAAAAGATATTAATATAAGAAGTCTTAGAAAACAAATAGGAATAGTTTTACAAGATCCATTTATTTTTGCAAGAAGTATTAAAGATAATATCAAACTAAATGAAAATTTAACAGATGAACAAGTTGAAGAAGCAATTGAATTAGCTTCAGCAAGTGAATTTGTAAATTCATTTCCAAATGGAATGGATGAAGTTTCAAACGAGAGAGGAAATACATATTCGGCAGGTCAAAAACAGTTACTTGCATTTGCGAGAATATTTGCACATAATCCATCTATATTTATACTAGACGAAGCAACAGCTAATATTGATACGCAAACAGAAGAATTAATACAAAAGTCAGTAGATAAAATATCAAAAGAAAAGACATCAATATTTGTAGCGCATAGGTTATCAACAATTGTAAATGTAGATAAAATTATAGTATTAGATGGAGGAAAAATTATTGAAGAAGGAAATCATAATGAATTAGTAAATAAACCGGGAGGATATTACAATAAATTATACAATGCATATTATGCAAGTTTAACAGTGTAAAAAAGTAAGTAAAAAATAAAATAAGAATGTAAATGTAAGAAAAAGATAGAAAATATTGTGTATTTACTATCTTTTTTATTTGACACCTGCTAAAACTTATGGTTAAATATTTATGACAGAATCAACAATAGGCGCTTGGTAGTTTATAAAAAGGAGGTGAAAAGGGATGGAAGAAAATGCTACAATAGCAACTGTTTTACAAGAACTTAGAGATTTTAGAGCAGAAAACAATAAACGTTGGGAGCAAAATGATAGACGCTGGGAAGAAAACGATAAACGCTGGGAACAGAACGAAGAACGTTGGATTTTAATGGAGAAGAAAGTAGAAGCATTAGAAGAAACTTCTAAAAAAACTAATCAAAGATTGTCAGCCTTAGAAATAGGAAGAAAGGAAGACCGAAGAGAAATTTTAGATGTCTTAGAGACTATGCAAAAAAGTATAGACAATCGTTTTACTGAGATGAAAGACTATATGGATTTAAAGTTTGAAAAAATAGATTTAGCACTAGCAGTAAATAATATGGAACATGCCGAATTTAGAAAATTATTGAAGGCTTATGGAATTAGATTAGATTTTTATGGAGCTAGATTACAGAGTTTAGAGAGATGGAGAGACGATATAAATGATGGGTGCGTAGGAGCAATTAATTAGAAAATTGGGTTTTGGTATAAAAATTGAAAAAAGTATTACAAAATTATAGATATTAAATAAAAAAGTTTTTTTCGTGAAGTAATATACTCTACGAAAGAACTTTTTTAAAATTATAACAATAAGAAACTGAAATATCAATAGGAAAGCAGAAAAAGTGTAAAATATTTTTTACATTTTATAGGATATGAAAAAAATACTAAAAAAATGTGATAGATAGTTATATCATATGTTATCCTAGTTTAAATTTTTCGTAGAGTATATTACTATACGAAAAATAAGAAAGGGGAATAAACATATGATAAACAAAGGAAAAAGTAGAGGTATAACATTAATCGCGCTAGTAATTACAATTATTGTATTATTAATATTAGCGGGAGTAAGTATAGCAACGTTGACAGGACAAAATGGTATTTTGACACAGGCGAATAAAGCAAAAACAGAAAGTGATATTGAAGATGTAAAAGAACAGGCTAAATTAGATATAGCCAATTGGATAGCAGAGAGGTTAAAAAACGGGCAGGATACAATATTAGATGATGAAACAGTAAAAAGTATAATAGAAACTGCTAATGAAAATAATGTCAATAAATATTATTTAGAAGTAACAGATACAAGCATTATAACAAAGCAAGGAAATGAAATATTACTGTCAGATTTATATGCTAATGTAAAATCTTCTTTTGATCCTAATACATTAACAATAGGAGAAGCAATAAATACAGACAAATATGGCTGGAAGGTAAAAAATTATACTATAACAACAGAAGAATTTACAACAGGAGTTTGGAGATTATTTTATCAAGACAGTAATTATACATATTTAATTACAGATGAATGTGTTGGAAGTTATGCACCAAGACTTTTTTATGATTCATATACAAATGGTTCATCAGTAAGTACAATAGGACAAAAATTAAATCCAAAAGCAAGTACTTTATTTACAGAAACAAATACCAATATGAATATAAGAGCTACAGCATGGCTAACAGATCCAAATGTATGGGAATCATATACAAATTCTGATGCTGTATTTGCTATAGGTGCACCAACAGTTGAGTTATTTGCTGCATCATATAATAATACAGGAAAAACAAATACAATTGTAGTAGATTTAGGAACAGCAGGGTATACATATAACGTAAGTAGTGGCTGGTTAAGTGCAGGAGATAATTATGGAATTTATAATAAAAATGGTTCATCAGAATGGTGGATTAGTTCTCCAGATAGGAGTGATAGTATGAGTATATTTGTAGGAGAAAGATATGGCAGTTTTGCTAGTAGTGGAGTTGGAATGGAACGCTCTATTCGACCACTAGTTTGTATTCAAACATCAGTATTTGAAAGTAAGTATGCACCATCATTAGCAGATGAATAGTATTCTAAACAATACAAATTTTCCAAAATCACTTGCAAAATATAAAAAATGTGATATAATACTAACCAATAAAAAGAAAAACAAAAATAAAGACAAGGTAAATAATATAATATCTTAAGAGAGAGCCAGAGGAAGCTGAAAATCTGGTAAGTAAAAATTATTTATTATCACTTTATTAGTTGCTAAACTGAAAATAAGTAAGTTAGTCGTATTCCTGCGTTAAAGGAAAATGAGAGAGTAAATAAAAATTTACTAACTTAGGTGGTACCGCGGAATTTAAGCTATTTCGTCCTAAATATAGGATGGAATAGCTTTTTTGATTAATGTTTTTAGAGATGTTTTTTGGGACGGAGTAAAAAAACATCTCTAAATATTAAATAACAAATAATTTAATAAGATTAAGAAAGATGTTTTTTTACTCCGTCCCAAAAAACATAAAAGAAGAGGAGGAATGAAGATGTACAAAAAGGTTGAGCTTAAAGATGGATTTGTAGGAATGGAACATGAAGTTGCCGAGGTGTGGAAGAAAAAAGATATTATTAAAAAGAACTTTGCTATGAATGAAGGAAAAGAATACTTTACTTTTTATGATGGACCACCAACAGCAAACGGAAAGCCACATGTTGGGCATGTTGAAACAAGGGTTATAAAAGATATTATTCCAAGATATAAAGTTATGAAAGGATATAAAGTTATCCGTAAAGCTGGATGGGATACTCATGGACTTCCAGTTGAACTTGAAATTGAGAAAAAACTTGGAATTTCTGGAAAAGAACAAATTGAAGAATATGGAGTAGAAAAATTTGTTAAAGAATGTAAAGAAAGTGTATTTTCTTATGTTAGTATGTGGGAGGAAATGACCAATAAGGTTGGCTTTTGGCTAGATATGGAACATCCATACGTTACTTACCATAATAATTACATTGAATCTGTTTGGTGGGCTTTAAAACAAATGTGGGATAAAGGACTTTTGTATGAAGGACATAAAGTTATGCCATATTGTCCAAGATGTGGAACAGCGCTTTCTTCACATGAAGTAGCACAAGGATATAAAGACGTGAAAGATTTAACTTGTGTTGCTAAATTTAAAGTAGAAGGAGAAGATAAATATATCTTAGCATGGACAACAACAACATGGACATTACCATCTAACTTAGCACTTTGCGTAAATAAAGCATATGAATATGCAGAAGTAAAAGCTAATATTGGAACAGATGATGAACCAAAATATGAAACTTATATTTTAGCAAAAGACTTAATAGAAACAGTATTAAAGGAAACACCATATGAAGTAATAAAAACCTTTAAAGGTGAAGAGTTACTAGGAACAAAATATGAAAGACTAATGCCTTGGGGAGAAGTCGAAGGAAAAGCGTTTGAAGTTATTCATGGAGACTATGTAACACTAACAGATGGTACAGGTATTGTTCATATTGCGCCAGCATATGGAGAAGATGACAGTTTAGTTTCAAAACAAAATGGAATCACTTTTATAAACCTAGTAGATAAATCAGGAAAATTTGTAAAAGAAGTAGAACCATGGGCAGGTAAGTTTGTTAGAGACTGTAACGAAGATATTTGTAAATGGTTAGCTAAAGAAAACAAATTATTTAGTAAACAAAAACATATGCACTCATATCCACATTGCTGGAGATGTGACACACCACTACTTTATTATCCAAAAGAGAGTTGGTTTGTTGCAATGAGTAAACTAAGAAATGAATTAGTAGAAAATAACAGCAAAGTAAATTGGTATCCAGATACTATTAAAACAGGAAGATTTGGAAAATTCTTAGAAAATGTAATTGATTGGGGAATTTCAAGAGATAGATATTGGGGAACACCATTACCAATATGGACTTGTGAAGACGAAGAATGTGGACATAAAGAATGTATTGGTTCTATTGCAGAATTAAAAGAAAAAGCTATTGATTGCCCAGATGATATTGAATTACACAAACCATATATTGATAATGTATATTTAAAATGTCCAAAATGTGGAAAGAAAATGAAAAGAGCAAAAGAAGTAATTGACTGTTGGTTTGACTCAGGTTCAATGCCTTTTGCACAATGGCATTATCCATTTGAAAATAAAGAAATGTTTGAAAAGAACTTCCCAGCAGGATTTATATCAGAAGCAGTTGATCAAACAAGAGGATGGTTCTATACCTTAACAGCAATTGGAACAGCATTATTTAATAAAATACCATTTGAAAATTGTATTGTATTAGGTTTTGTATTAGATGAGCAAGGCAAAAAAATGTCAAAATCAAAGAGAAATGGAGTTGATCCAGTAACACTATTAGATACTGTTGGTGCTGATGCAACTAGATGGCATTTCTATACAGCAAGTGCTCCTTGGCTTCCAACTAGACTTGGAGTTAACAATGTACAAGAAACTCAAAGAGGATTTTTAAGTACTTTATGGAATGTTTATTCATTCTATGTACTATATGCAGAAATTGACCAATTTAACCCATTAAAATATAGTGATTTCAAACCAACTAACATTATGGACGAATGGATTATTTCAAAATTAAATACTTTAGTAAAAGAAGTAGATGATAAATTAGCTCATTATGATATTACAAATGCAGCATTAGCAATTGAAAACTTTACAGACGAACTTTCTAACTGGTATGTACGTAGAAATAGAGAAAGATTTTGGGCACAAGAGTTGACAGATGAAAAAATAGGAGCTTATTGTACTTTATATCAAGTATTAACAACACTTATTAAAGTATCTGCACCATTTGTACCATTTATGACAGATGAGATATATCAAAATTTAGTAGTAGGTTTAGACAAAAATGCACCTGAAAGTGTACACTTATGTTTATGGCCAGAAGTAGATGAAAAAGCAATTGATCCAGAACTAGAAAAAGAAATGGGATTAGCATATAAAATTGTAAAACTAGGACGTAGTAGCAGAAATGCAAGTAATATCAAAAATAGACAGCCATTATCTAAAATGTTAATATCAATTGACACATTACCTAAATATTATGAAGACATTGTAAAAGAAGAACTAAATGTAAAATCAATTGAATTAGGAGCAGAAATGTCTGAGTATGTTAATTTTGAAATTAAACCTAACTTACCAGTATTAGGAAAAGAATATGGAAAACTAATTCCAAGAATTAAGCAAGAAATTGCAAATAAAAATCAAATGGATTTAGCAAATACTGTAAAAAATGGTGGAGTTGAATACATCGAAATTGACGATACTCAAATTGGTTTAACTAGTGAAAACTTACTTGTTACTATGCAAGGAAAAGAAGGCTTTGCATTTAGTGGAGAAGGAGAAATTGGTGTAGTACTAGATACTCATATCACACAAGAACTAAAAGAAGAAGGATATGTACGTGAAGTATTATCAAAAGTACAAAACATGAGAAAAGAAAAAGGATTTGAAGTACTAGATAATATCATATTATATGTATCTGGAAATGAAATGTTGGAAAAAGTTATTAAAGAAAATGAAGACTTTATAAAACATGAGACTTTAGCAGTTGAAGTTGTTTATGACAAAGAAGGACCAACATACACAGAAACTAATATTAACGGAGAAAAATTGAATATAGATGTAGTGAGAAAGTAAAGACAGATGAAAATGTTTTAGTTTATCAAAATAAAAGATGCAAATATGAGGTTAAGCTCATTTTGCATCTTTTAAAATTAAATGAAAAGACTTGACAGTTTACAATAATAAAGTTAAAATAGAATGGTAGGAAAAAATATATTTAAAATAAAAATAAAACTATATATTTTATTCGAACATTGAAAATTAAATAAGAAAGAGGTGTATGATTATGAATATTTTAATCATTATCGCCGCTGTCTTAATCTCACTTGCAATTGGTATACTAATAGGAATAGTATACAGAAAAAAAGTTGCAGAGTCTAAAATTCAAGGTGCAGAAAATGAAGCAAAAAGATTAGTAGAATCAGCAAAAAAAGAAGCTGAGAACTTAAAGAAAGAAGAGATTTTTAAAGCCAAAGAAGAAATAATGGCGAGTCGTAAAGAATTAGATCAAGAGATTAAAGAAAGAAGAGGCGAAGTACAAAAACAAGAAACAAGGTTAATTCAAAAAGAAAAAAACCTAGAAAGACGTTCAGATAATTTTGAGAAAAAAGAAAGAGAATTAGAAAAAGAATTACAACATATTGAAGAACAAAAACAAAAAATCGAAGAAATGCATGAACAAGAAGTAATAGAACTTCAAAAAATTGCCGCATTAACAAAGGATGAGGCAAAACAAAGATTATTATCTGAAATGGAAAAAGAATTAACAGCTGAAAAAGCAGCACTAATTAGAGAACAAGAGCAAAAGGCAAAAGAGACAGTTACAAAAAATGCAAAAGAAATTTTATGTTATGCCGTACAAAAATGTGCAGCAGACCATTCACAAGAAACAACAGTATCAATTGTAGCACTTCCAAATGATGAAATGAAAGGAAGAATAATTGGTAGAGAAGGAAGAAATATAAAAGCTCTAGAAACTCTAACAGGAATAGACTTAATAATAGATGATACACCAGAAGCAGTCGTATTATCAGGATTTGACCCATTAAGAAGAGAAGTTGCCAAAATTGCTCTAGAAAAATTAATTGATGATGGTAGAATTCATCCATCTAAAATTGAAGAAATGGTAGAAAAGGCAAAAGAAGAAGTTGACAGTATAATTAAAGAAGAAGGAGAAAGAGCAGTTTTAGAAACAGGTGTTATTGGACTTCATCCAGATTTAGTAAAATTAATAGGTAAATTAAAATATACGACAAGTTATGGGCAAAATGTACTAAATCATTCAATTGAGGTTTCTAATTTAGCAAGAATTATGGCAGAAGAATTAGGATTAGATCCAAAATTAGCAAGAAGAGCAGGTCTTTTACATGATATTGGTAAAGCATTAGACCACGACATGGAAGGTACTCATGTTGAAATTGGAGTAGAAGTTCTTAAAAAATATAAAGAAAATCCACTTGTTATTAATGCAGTAGAAGCTCATCATGGTGACGTAGAACCACAAACATTAGAAGCAGTATTAATCCAAGCAGCAGATGCTATATCAGCATCAAGACCAGGAGCAAGAAGAGAAACCTTAGAAGCATATATTAAAAGATTACAAAATCTTGAAGAAATAGCAGACTCATTTGATGGAGTTGAAAAATCTTTTGCTATTCAAGCAGGTCGTGAGGTTAGAATTGTAGTAAAACCAGAAAAAATATCAGATGACCAAATGACAATACTTGCGAGAGATGTTGCTAAAAAAGTTGAAAATGAAATGGATTATCCAGGACAAATAAAGGTAAATATTATAAGAGAAACAAGAGTAGTAGATTATGCAAAATAAATTTATAAAAGGAGAGATATATATGTATTGTAGTAAATGTGGAAAAGAATTAAGCAATGATGCCAAATTTTGTGATGGTTGTGGAGAAAAAATTGATAATAAAGACGTAAAGGCAGAAGGGAATACAAAAAGAGATGTACCAAAATGTACTCATTGTGGTTATGAGGGGAATTGGAAAGTAGGCCCAGTATTTAGACCAATAGATTGGATTCTTGGAATTGTATTTGCTTTTATGGGAATAATACCAGGTATAATCTATTTAGGAGTTGTTGGAGCAATAAGGTCTAATGAAGATAATCGTGAAAAAATTTGCCCAAAATGTAATGCTAAAAATTTATGGACATTCTTCTATTAATATATACAAATTAATGATTAAAAATAAAAAAATCGATAGGATAATAAAATCCTATCGATTTTTTGTTGAAAAGACAACTTCCGGCTATGCAGGTAGTAAAGAGGGCTTTAGCTATGTAATAGCCAAAACTCCCTTCATGATATAAAATCAATATGATTCGACACATAAAGATAATATAGTATGCTTGCATTTTACATAAAATATATGATATAATCGCACTGTCATTAAAAATTTATCATTTAAAAGGAGGTCTCAAAAATGACAGCAAAAAATTCAATACGGTTAAATCGTGCTAGTGGGATTTTAATGCATCCCTCTTCATTACCATCACAATATGGTATAGGAGGATTCGGAAAAACAGCTTATCTATTTGTTGATTTTTTAGTAAAAGCTGGACAAAAGTACTGGCAAATGCTTCCACTAGGACATACTGGTTATGGAGATAGTCCATATCAAACCTACTCTACAGTGGCAGGAAATCCATATTTCATTGATTTAGAATTGTTAGCTGAGGAAGGATTATTAACAGAAGAAGAATTAAATGATTCAAAGTCAGATAATGGTTCAAGAGTGAATTACGATACCTTATCTCATAATAGGTATGAAATTTTATGGAATGCTTATAAAAAAGCAATGACAATTCCAGAAATGAAAAGCAGAATGCAAAAATTCGAAGAAGAAAATGCAGACTGGATTAAAGACTATTCAATGTTTATGGCTTTAAGAAATTATTTTGATAAACCGCTTTGGGAGTGGGAAACTTCTATAAAAAGAAGAGAAAAAGAAGCAATGGATAAGTATAGCCAATTATTAGAAGAAGAGATTCAATTTTATGTATTTCTTCAAACAATATTCTTTGAACAATGGACACAATTAAAAAAATATGCCAATTCAAGAGGAGTTGAAATAATTGGGGACATTCCAATTTATCCATCACCAGATAGTGCAGACATCTGGGCTAATCCACAATTATTTAAAGTTGATGAAAACTTATGTGGAACTGAAATTGCAGGAGTACCACCAGATTACTATTCTGAAACAGGTCAGGTCTGGGGAAATCCAGTATATGATTGGGATAAGCACGAGGAAGATGGCTATAAATGGTGGATTTGGCGAATTAAACATACCATGACAGTAGCTGATGTAATTAGAATTGACCATTTTCGTGGATTTCAGGCTTTCTACTCCATTCCAGCAGGCGAAAAGACAGCTATAAATGGAAAATGGGTACCAGGTCCAAGAATGAAGCTATTTTCAGCAATAAAAAATGCATTAGGGGATATTCCAATTATTGCAGAAGATTTGGGAATTATTACAGATGATGTAAGAGAATTCTTAAGTCAAACTGGCTATCTAGGAATGAGAGTAATGATTTTTGGATTATACGCAGATGATGATAATTTACATTTACCTCATAATTATCAAAAAAATTGTATAGCTTATAGTTCTACACATGATTCAGAAACTATTGCTCAAATGATATTAGAAGAACTTACTCCAAAAGATAAGGAGTTTGCATTAGAATATATCAATGATTCGGAAGGAGAGTCAGTTGGTATAAGTGCAGTTCGTACGATTTATGCTTCACCAGCAGTAGTAGCTATGGTGCCTATACAAGACGTACTATCTCTTGGCTCTGAAGGACGTATGAATACGCCATCAACGGTAGGACAGCATAACTGGTCTTGGAGATTGCAGCCTGGACTTTTAACCGATGAATTAGCGGAAAAGCTTTACAAATTGGCTAAAACCTACAAAAGGCTATAAATTTGTAAAAACTAAACCTCGAAAAGATGTTACGTTATGTGACATCTTTTTTCTATTCCTTATTTAACATACCTTTAAGGTACAATTTCAATCAGACTGTAATAAAACTGAATAGAGAATAATGAGGTTTGACACTGCTATTAAATTATAGTATGATAATAAAGTAAAATCAAAAGAAAGAAGGAATAAAAATGAAAATTTTAGCAGTAGGAGACTTAATTGGTTCAGCAGGA
>CALYAH010000010.1 GCA_944393455.1 uncultured Clostridia bacterium | reverse complement strand
TATAGTTGATATAATATCACAATATGTGCATTTAAAGAGAAGTGGAAGAAATTTCTTTGGATTATGTCCATTCCATAATGAAAAGTCACCTTCTTTTTCAGTCTCACCAGATAAACAAATTTTTCATTGCTTTGGATGCGGAGTAGGAGGAAATGTATTTACTTTTTTAACTAAGATAGAGGGAATAAGTTTTGTAGAAGCAGTACAAACTTTAGCTGAAAGATCTAATATACAATTGCCAACATTAACTAATAATGTAGATTCAGCAAGAGAAGAACTAAAAGCAAAAGTGTTTAAAGTAAATGAATTTACAGCGC
This sequence comes from uncultured Clostridia bacterium, assembly GCA_944393455.1. Lineage (GTDB taxonomy): Bacteria > Bacillota > Clostridia > TANB77 > CAG-508 > CAG-269. The sequence goes on along the minus strand of CALYAH010000010.1, from coordinate 12,193 downwards.
AATATTATCATGAAAATTTGTACAAGCCAGAATCAAAAATAGCGCAAGAATATATAAAAAAAAGAAGATTAAGTAATGAGACATTAAAATCATTTAGGCTTGGTTTCTCAGGAAAATTTGACGAATTATATCAAGCATTGAAGAAAGAAGGATTTAAAGATCCAGAAATTTTAGAATCAGGACTAGTTAATCGAAATGATAACGGAAGATATATAGACAGATATCGTAATCGATTAATGTTTCCAATTTGTGACGCAAGAGGAAGAGTAATAGCCTTTGGAGGAAGAGTTTTAGATGATTCGAAACCTAAATATATTAACTCTCCAGAAAATATAGTTTATAGTAAAGGAAGAAATTTATTTGGTTTAAACGTTGCAAAAAAGGGAGATATAAGGAAAAGAATTTTAATAGTAGAAGGCTATATGGATGTTATATCATTGCATCAAAGAGGAATTACAAATGTAGTAGCGCCACTTCGGAACGGCATTAACCCAGCAACAAGGGTGGTTACTTAGAAAAAATTCAGAACAAATTATTTTAAGTTTTGATTCAGATGAAGCAGGACTTACTGCTAAAATAAGAGCATTAGACATTTTGCAAAACATGGGGTGTGATATTCGTGTTTTACAAATGGAAGGAGCAAAAGACCCTGATGAATATATTATAAAATATGGAAATGCAAGATTTCAAAGTTTAATTGATAAAGCTCTTTCTGTTATTGAATTCAAAGTAAAAGTATTAAAACAGAATTTGGACTTAAATAGTACAAATGATAAGATCAAATTTTTAAATGAAATCGCAAAATTAATATCAAAAGTAGATAATACAATAGAAAGAGAAGTATACATAGAAAAAATTGCAAAAGAATATGAGATTTCAAAAGAGGCAATCTATGCAGAGGTTAACAAATTAACTTATGCAGAATCTAAGAGTGAAAAAGTACTAGATAAAGCAAAACCGGTAATAAAACATCAAAAAATTGAAAAAAGTGAAGTATCATTTGCAGTTAAAAAAAGAGAAAATACAGTATTATCTATTTTATTAATGGGAGATTTAAACATATTTCAAATCATAAAACAAAATATAACAGTAGAAGACTTTAAAGATGAATTAAATCAGCAAATTGCTAAAAAGTTGTATGAAGAATTTGAAAAAGGAAATAGTAATATTAATGGAATATTAGATAATCTAGAAGAGGAAGAGCAAAATCATATAACAGAAATTTTAGCAGATGATTATGAAATAGACGATATTGAGAAGGCAATTGATGACATTATGCAAAGTTATGAAAAAGATAAGCTAAACGAAAGAAAGTTTAAAATTTTAGAATTATTAGAAACCAATATGGATATTGACAAAAAAAGAGAATTAGAAAAAGAGCTAAGTAATATTATTATTAGGTTAGCAAAAATTAAGTAGGGGTGAAAAATAAATGGCAAAGAAGAAGGAAGAATTAGAAGAAATCAAAGAGCCAAAAACAAAAAAAACAACAACTAAAAAAGCAACAAAAGCAGATAAAGAAAAAGCAACTAAAAAGAAAGCAGAAGAAGTAAAGAATAATATAGAAGTATTAGAAGAAGCAAAAAAGAAAGCAAAGAAAAAAATATCAGAAAAAAAAGAAACAAAAAAAGATGAAAAAAATTCAGAAGAAGATAATAAAATAAAAGAAGAAAAAGTAAATAAAATATTAAAAAAGGCAAAAGAGCAAGGAAAAATAACATATGGTGATTTGGCAAAAGAATTAGATGATGTAAATCCAGACCAGATAGATAAAGTTTTTGATGCATTTGAGGAACTTGGCGTTAGTCTATTATCTGATGATATGGATGAAGAACCAGATATAGAAGATTTAAAAGAAGTAGAAGAATTAAAGCTAGACGAGATAACAGAAAATAGTTATGAGGGAATCAATGTAGACGATCCAGTAAGAATGTATTTAAGAGAAATAGGTAGAATTCCACTTTTAACATTTGAACAAGAATTAAGTTTAGCTAAAAGAATTCTAGATGGAGACGAAGATGCTAAAAAAGAATTAGCAGAATCTAATTTAAGATTAGTAGTTAGTATTGCTAAAAAATACGTAGGAAGAGGAATGCTTTTCTTAGATTTAATTCAAGAAGGAAATATGGGATTAATTAAAGCAGTAGAAAAATTTGATTATACTAAAGGATTTAAATTTAGTACTTATGCAACATGGTGGATAAGGCAAGCAATTACAAGAGCAATTGCAGATCAAGCGAGAACTATAAGAATACCAGTGCACATGGTAGAAACAATAAATAAATTGATTAGAACTTCAAGACATTTATTACAACAACTAGGAAGGGAACCAACGCCAGAAGAAATAGCACAAGAGATGGAAATTCCTGTTGAAAAAGTAATGGAAATTCAAAAAATAGCACAAGACCCTGTATCTTTGGAGACTCCAATAGGAGAAGAAGATGACAGTCATTTAGGTGATTTTATACAAGATGATGATTCACCAGCTCCACATGATTCAGCAGCATATACATTATTAAAAGAACAACTAGAGGAAGTAATGAACACATTAACACCAAGAGAAGCAAAAGTACTAAAATTAAGATTTGGATTAGAAGACGGAAAAGCAAGAACATTGGAAGAAGTTGGACGTGAGTTTGAAGTAACTCGTGAAAGAATTAGACAAATTGAAGCAAAAGCATTAAGAAAATTGAGACATCCAAGTAGAAGTAAGAAACTTAGAGATTATATGGGCTAGATTGTTAAAGTAATGCATTAATAGTGGAGGAAAAGATGGACCAAATAGTAGAATTTATAGAAAATATAAAACAGATAACATATGTTCAAATTGTAGATATATTAATTGCAATAGCTATTGTAATACTTTTCAGAATTTTTAGTTCTAGTATTGCATATATCATTATTAGAATGTTTAAATTGAAAGTAGAAAATAAGAAAAAAATAAAAGAAAGTGCATTCTATAATCCACTTAAAATATTTTTCAATCTACTAGGTGTATATATTGCAGTTATATTTTTAAAGAAACCATTAAATATTTCAAATGAGGTAATGGGATTTGTAACAAAAGCTTTTCAAATAATTAGTATTATAGCTTTTGCAAGAGGATTAGCAGCAAGTTTTGTACCAAAATCAACATTAGTGAAAAAAATGAAGGCAAAAAGAAATAATATAGATGATTCTATGTTTGAATTTATACTAAAAATAGTAAGAGTTGTTATTTATATTATAGCTGGATTAATTATAATTACACTTTTAGGAGTTAATTTAAGTACATTAGTAGCAGGATTGGGAATTGGTGGTGTAATAGTAACTTTAGCAGCACAAGATACGGCTAAAAATTTATTTGGAGGATTTGTAATTTTTATTGACAAACCTTTTGCAGTAGGAGATTGGATAGAAATGTCACCATATGAAGGTATAGTAGAAGATATTACTTTTCGTAGTACAAGGGTAAGAACTTTTGAAAATTCTATAGTAAATATACCAAATTCTATTATATCAGATACTTCAATTGTCAATTGGAGTAAGATGGAGAAAAGAAGGTACAAAACTAATTTATGCATTCAAAAAGATACTCCATTAGAAAAATTAGAAAGATTTCAAGCAAGAGTAAAAGATATGTTGCAAGAAAGAGAAGGAATTTATGACGACTCTATTATAGTAAATTTTGATGAAATTAGAGATGACGGATTAAATGTCTTAATATGTAGCTATACTGATTCAGTGGATTATTCTAGTTATATAGCAGAAAAGGAAAGTATTAATACTAAGATTATGAAAATTTTAAGAGAAGAAAATATAGAATTAGCTCGTGATACTAGAACAGTATATTTAAAGGACTAGGAAATTTAAAGTAGACTGAAAATCAAAATTTGACAAGAAAGAAAAATTATGTTAATATAAAAAAGATGTCTAGATATAAAAATATCGAAAACTCGTGTAAATGAAGAATTAATCCAAACAATCATCCTTTTAGCATTTGCTCGAGAGGGCATTATCAATGAAACTCTTTTGTTTCATTGCAAGAAAAGACCTTTAGGGTCTTTTTTTGTGTTACTGTTCAGCCTTAATCAAAATTTATATTAGTTTAAGAACACCTTGTGTGTGGCAACCTATTAATATAAATAAAATGTAGGTTGCTCCAATCGCACTCGCTTTCAGCTCGTTTGGTCGCTTACGCGGCGTTTCTTAACTAATATAAATTTTGATTAAGGCTGAACAATAACATTTTTGTATCGAAAAATAGTTAAATTTAATTCACAATATAGACATAATTACTAGTTATAATATATAATATACGTAATTTATAGGAGTGATAGAAATGGTTAATAATTGTATTTTAATTGTAGATGATGAAGCAAGAATGAGAAAATTAATTAAAGACTTTTTAGTAGCAAAAGGATTTAGTATTTTAGAAGCAGAAGATGGAGAAAAAGCATTAGAAGTTTTTGAAAATAATAAAAATAAAATCAGTTTAATTTTATTAGATGTCATGATGCCAAAACTAGATGGTTGGTCTGTATTAAGACAAATAAGACAAGAATCAAGAGTACCAATAATTATGTTAACTGCTAGAGGAGAAGAACAAGACGAGTTATTTGGTTTCGAACTTGGTGTAGATGAATATATATCTAAACCATTTAGTCCAAAAATTTTAGTAGCAAGAGTAGAAGCAATCTTAAAAAGGACAAATCAAAATACTAAAGAAATAAAAGAATATGGCGGTATTGAAATAGATAAAGAAGGAAGAACTGTAAAGGTAGATGGAAAAGTAATAGAATTGAGCTTAAGAGAATACGAATTATTAACTTATTTAGTAGATAATGAGAATATAGCATTGTCTAGAGATAAAATATTAAATAATGTTTGGAATTATGATTATTATGGAGATTCTAGAACAATTGATAGTCATATAAAAAAGATAAGACACAAACTAGGAAAAAGAGGAAAATATATAAAAACAATAAGAGGAGTCGGATATAAATTTGAAATAAAATAATAAGAAAGAGGAAATAAAATGAGTACACAAAAACAAAATCCATTAAAATCAGTAAGAGTAAAACTATTTATAAGTTTATCAATGGTCATTTTATTAATTATCTCATTTTTAATAATAGTTAACAACTTTGTACTAGGTCAATTTTATTTATATAGTAAAAGAAAAGCTTTAAAATCAGTATATAAGACTGTAAATGATTATTATACTAATTCACAAAATGGAGATTTAGAAACTCAGTTAGAAAAAATTGCTATACAAAACAACTTTGATATATTAATTAGAGACGATCAAAATGTAAATATATATACGTCAAATAAAGATTTTTATTCAACACTAGGACAGATGAATGAAATGACAAACAGACTTAATACTGGAGCAGGAGAAATAATAGAAGAAAGTGATAATTTCTTAATAACCAAAATGAAAGATAACAAAAATGGAATTACTTATATATTATTGACATCAATGCTAGATAATGGATATTTATTATATATCAGAATGCCAATTACATCAATCCAAGAAAGTGTAAAAATTTCAAATAACTTTTTATATTTGATGGCTGGTATTGCTATTTTAATAGCAGCAGTAATAGTTTCATATGTATCCAGAAAATTTGCAGATCCAATTCTAGAATTAAATAGTATTGCTAAAAAAATGGCTAATTTGGATTTTAGTCACAAATATAGAATTACAGATACAGATGATGAAATTAATAATTTAGGACGAAGTATTAATCTTATGTCTGATAAATTAGAGAGAACAATAAAACAATTGAGAAATACTAATATAGAATTGGAAAAAGATATAGAAGAAAAATCTAAAATAGATGAGATGAGAAAAAGTTTTATATCAGATGTATCTCATGAACTAAAAACACCAATTGCTTTAATACAAGGATATAGTGAAGGATTATTAGAGAATGTGAATTCAGATGAAGAGAGTAGAAAGTTTTATGCAGAAGTAATTTTAGATGAAACTAATAAAATGGATAAATTGGTAAAACAACTTTTAGAGCTTATGAAATTGGAATATGGAAAAAGAGAGTTTAACGATTCTAAATTTAATATTGTAGAAGTAGAAAAAGAAATAGTAAGAAAATCAAAAGTGATGCTAGAGGAAAAAAATATAAACGTAGAATTTGAAACATCAGATGAAATCAATGTTATGGCAGATGATTTTTACATAGAACAAGTAGTAGGTAATTATATGACAAACGCTATTAAACATGCTGATGAAGTAAATGGTAAAAAGATAATAAGAATTAAAAATGTTGTAAATGTTGAAAAAAATAAAGTAAGAATTAGCGTGTTTAATACAGGAGAGAATATTCAAGAAGAGCATTTAGGAAGAATATGGAATCGTTTCTATAAAATTGATGAATCGAGAAACAGAAATGAAGGTGGTACAGGAATAGGTTTATCTTTTGTAAAGGCTATAATGAATAATTACGGAAATAATTATGGTGTTATTAATAGAGAAGATGGAGTAGAATTTTACTTTGATTTAGATTTAGTTATATAAAATTACACCCTATATATTAGTTATATAGGGTGATTTTATATATTAAGATTAAGTTAAAAAGAAGCTAGTTTAGCGTAAAATGTCGAATTTTGCGATGAAAAATACTTTACAAATGGTAAAAAATGTATTATGATTAAAACAAGAGTTAACTCAATTTTTTAAAATCAAAATTTTTTTCAAAAATTTATTCTGTAAAATCCAAAAAATGAAATGAATTAAATAAAAGTTAGGAGGCATAAATAATATGTATGTTTAAGTATAGTGTAATCTATATTAATATAGTTAGTTTTTTAATATCTAGTATAATTTTTTTAAGTCTAGAAATATTTTTATCAAATTATAATTTAATAATGAAAAAAAGCGTTTTTAAAGCGGGTTTTGAAGTACAAAATAAAGTCGAAAATACCCAAATCAATTTAAATGAGGTGGAAAAAAATACTAAAGATGATAATAAAGCCACAGAATGGTTTTTAGAAATTTCATGTATTGGTTTAAAAGCAAATATACAAGAAGGAACTAGTAAAGAAATAATGGATGAAACAATAGGACATTTTGAAGAAACATCAAAAGATGATGGCAATATTGGATTGGCAGCACACAATAGAGGATATAAAAATAATTACTTTGAAAATCTAAAAGAATTAAAAGAAGGAGATGAAATTATATATCATTACAAAGGAAAAGTGCGAAAATATATTGTAATAAACCATTGTATAATAAAAGATACTGATTGGACTTATTTGGAGAAAACAGAAGAAAATAAAATAACATTAATTACATGTGTGGAAAATGAACCAGGATACAGAAGATGTGTACAAGGTATTGAAAAAATAGAAGAAAGTGAGGAGTCTAAAACTTGAAAAAAGATAAAAGAAAGATTAAGATAAAAAGAATTTTAACAGCGATTATAATTATAACTTTAAATATTTTAGGAGTTATAAATTCAGTTTATGCCACAAATCTCAATGCTGCTAATTTATATTCCATTGGTGACTGTGGTCAATTGCTAACTTATAAAGGAAGTATTATTAAAGTGAGTTATGTACAATATATGGAAAATGGTATATCATATCCGGCTTATTGTATGGACAAAACTAAGCCAGGAGCAGAAACGCAACCATATACTGTATCTGTTCAAGAAGCGATACAAGATGTTGGCTTATGGAGAAGGATTATAAATGGTTATCCATATAAAACAATTGAAGAATTAGCTGTTGCGAATAAAGAGGAAGCATTTACAGCAACAAAACAAGCTATATATTGTTATATTCATGGAAACAATCCGAATGATTATGGAGCAATAGGAGAAGCGGGGCAAAGAACATTAAATGCTATGAAAAAAATTATAAATGATGCTGAAGATACAACGGAGACTAAAATTTCTAGTACAATTAATATTAATAAAAATATAGATGAATGGAAACAAGATGATAAAGAAAAAGATTATGTATCAAAAGTATATAGTGTAAGTGCTGGAGCAACAATTGAAAATTATAAAATAACAGTAACAAGGGAAAATGGACAAGATATAGGAGGTATTAAATTAACAGATGAAAACAATTATGAAAAAGCAGAATTTAGCCCTAATGAGAATTTTAAAATATTAATACCAATTAAAAATATGACCCAAAATGATAGTTTTTGTTTAAAAGTAGAAGCAAAAATAAAAACAAAACCTGTATTATATGGAAAAGCACCTAATACATCATATCAAGATTATGCACTAACAACTGCAATTTTCGAAGATGGTATAGGAAATATAAAAGATGAGTATTATAAAAATGAGACAAAAATAATTATCATAAAAAAGGACCAGGAAACTGGAAAATTACTAGAAGGTGTAGAATTTGAATTATTAGATGATAAAGAAAATGTAGTTTATACAGGACTTAAAACAGATGAAAATGGAAAAATTGAAATAAACAATATAGTCCCTGGAATTTATTATTTAAAAGAAACTAATGCAACAGATGGATATATTGGTTATAATCAGTTAATAAAAATAGAAACAGAATTAAACCAAGAAGTAACAGTAACAGTTAATAACAGGAAAGAAGATGTGCCAACAATTGAAACGAAAAAAACAGGAAATAAAGAAGTATTAAGTAAAGAAGTAAAAAAATTACCTGTTACGGGAATGTAAAATAAGAATAAAAAGAAAATCAATAATTAATATAGATAAAAATTATACGGTTGCAACTAAATGGACATTAGAAATTATTTAATTAGCTAAATGGAGGATACCAAATCCTTTTGGGAGGTGCCATTTAGCTAATTTTAGAATTTCTTTGTTCGTGAAGGCAGCTTAAGTATAAGTTTTAGATATATTAATTATTGATTTTTCCTACATACCTTTAATAACAATTTTTTAATTTGTTAAAAAAATGGAAATTAAATAAAATATATTATTGAAAAAAAAGTAAAAAGCATATATAATAAATACAACAATTTTTTAAAAGGGAGTAGATATTTAAATGATTTCACAACTGATAATTTTAGCAATATTGATTTTATTAAATGCTTTTTTTGCTGCAAGTGAAATAGCATTTATTTCATTAAACGATGCAAAAATAGAAAAACAAGCAAAAGAAGGAAATAAAAAAGCAATACAAATAGAGAAAATGCTAAAAAGTCCAAGTAAATTTTTAGCAACTATACAAATAGGAATTACATTAGCAGGATTTTTATCAAGTGCGTTTGCTTCAGATGCATTTGCAGAAAAATTAGCTCCAATATTATATCAAATTATGCCATTCTTAAGTTTAGGAGTTTGGAAAAGTATATCAATTATTTTAATCACAATTATTTTATCATTCTTTACATTAGTATTTGGAGAACTTGTTCCAAAAAGATTAGCTATGAAAAATTACGAAAAAATCTCATTTGGTACAATTGGAATTATTAGAGCAATAGCAATTGTAACATCGCCATTCGTAAAATTTTTAACATTTGTAACAAATGCAGTTTCTAGGTTATTTGGAGTAGGTGAAAATGAAGAAGAATCTGTAACAGAAGAAGAAATTAAGATGATGGTTGATCAAGGAGAAGAAAAGGGAACAATCAAAGAAGAAGAAAGAGAGTTAATAAACAATGTATTTGAATTTAATGATATTACAGTGTCTGAAATAATGAGACATAGAAAAGATATTTTTGCTGTTGACATTAATATTAGTAATGAAGAATTAATGGAAGAACTTTCAAAAGAAGAATACCGTTATAGTAGAATACCAGTATATGATGAAACAATAGATGAAATAAAAGGAATTTTATACGTAAAAGATGTATTAAAAAATATTGGTAAAAAAAGCTTTAGAGTAAAAAATGTAGTAAAAGAGGCATATTTTGTTTCACAAAATAGATTAATTAATGAGGTATTTAAAGAATTACAAAAAAATAAAAAACAAATAGCTATTATTGTAGATGAATATGGCGGAACAGCAGGATTAATTACGATGGAAGATATATTAGAAGAATTAGTTGGAGATATCTATGACGAGTATGACAAAGAAGAAAAAGACTTTGAAAAGATAGATGATAATACTTATTTATTAAGTGGTAGTATGCCAGTATATGATGTTAATAAATTATTAAATGCTGAAATTCCTGAAGGTGATTATGATACTATATCTGGTTTCTTACAAGATAAATTAGGTAGAATTCCAGCAGAAGAAGAAACACCAATTATAGAAACTGAACGTGTAACTTATAAGATTCAAGAATATGAAGATAAGAGAATTTTAAAAGTAAAAGCATGTAAAAATAATGTACCAGACGAAAGCAAAACAGAAGTAGAAGAATGAAAGAAGGGCTAATATATGAAGAAAAAACATATGATAATGATGATAATAATCTTATTAATAGTAATAGCAATTATAGCTGGATTAGTTTACTACTTTGTAATAGAGAAAGGCAAAGAATATGAAATTGCGAAAATTGAAAATTATCAATATTTTGTATTAAAACAAGACGATTTAACAGGTGTAATTGATAGAAATGCAAATATAATTGTAGATGCTAAATATGATGAGGTAAGAATACCAAATCCTGAAAAAGCGGTATTTATCTGTTATAGTGGTGATGAAGTTAAGGTTTTAAATGAAAAGAATGAAGAGATTTTTAATAATTATGAGAAAGTAGAACCAATACGACTAAAAAATATTGCAAGTGACTTAATGTATGAAAAAACAGTATTAACATATTTAGAAAATGGAAAATATGGATTGATAAATTTGGAAGGAAAACAAATAACAAAACCTATTTATGATCAAATTGAAGGACTACCATATAAAGAAGGAGAACTTTTAGTAAAAAAGGACGATAAGTACGGAGTTATCAATATAAAAGGCAACAAATTAGTTGAGATAGAATATGACCAAATTTCAGTGGACGGATATTATACTGAAGAAAATAACTATAAAAATGCAGGATATATTGTATCAATTAAAACAGAAGAAGGATATCGTTATGGATATATAGATAATAAAGGTAAAATAATCCTTAAAACAGAATATAATCAATTGTCAAGAATAACAGAAATAGATGACAATGAGAATATTTATCTTTTATGCGCTAAAAACGGTCAGTTTGGAGTTAGCAAAAATGAGAAAGAATTAATTAGTAATGAATATCAATCAATAACATATGATACAAGTAATAAACTATTAGTTGTTGAAAAAAGTAAAAAATATGGAGTAGCAACATTAGAAGGACAAATAATAGTACCTGTGCAATATGATCAGATTGATATTACAGGTATTTATCTATATGCAAAAAATGAACAAGGAACAAGGGTTTATAACAGTAATGGAACAGAAGCAAATATTGATACTAATATTGCTATATTAAATACCAAAAATGAGAAATATAGAATTAGAATTAATAATGAAAATGGAACAAAATATGGAGTTATAAACAAAGATGGAGAGCAAATTATAGAAGAAAAATATAATTATATAGAGTATTTAGATAATAATTATTTTATAGTAAGTAACGAAAATTCAAAATTAGGTGTTTTAGATGATAAAGAAAATATTAAGATAGAAGTAGAAAATGATTTGCTTCAAAAAGTAGAACATACAAATATTATACAGACTCTTACTTCTCAGGACCAAATGACAAAGCTATATTCTAAAGATATGGTTAAGATATGTGAAATGAAAGACGCAACTATAGAAGTAGAAGAAAATCACGTTATAATATATAATGATGAAGAAATAAAGTATTTTAGTAAAGATGGAAAGGAATTAAAAAATACAGAAGCATATCCAGAAAACAAATTATTTGCCAAGAAAGAAAATGAAAAATGGGGATTCGAAGATAAAAATGGTAACATAGTTGTTGGATGTGAATATGATAATGTAACAGAATTTAATGAATATGGATTTGCAGCAATAAAAAAAGATGGAAAATGGGGAGCTATTAATGAACAAGGAAAAATAGTAATAGAACCAACATATGAAATAAAAGAGGAAAGACGACCATCTTTCATAGGAAAATATTATAAAGTAGAATATGGATTTGGAGAGTTTTATTATTGGGGACAAAGCTAAAATGTCTCCTTTTTTATGTCTTATAAAATATTTTTAATTATAGATAAGTGTTTAAAGAACAAAAAAATGTAAATAATAAAGAAAAGATAAAAAGAAGGTGTTTTATTGAAATTAGGATTAGCCT
>CALYAH010000009.1 GCA_944393455.1 uncultured Clostridia bacterium | reverse complement strand
ATGTGTATTTGTGATTGTATAATTGTTTTTTGAGTTTTCTGTCACATTTGTTTGATATCCACTTATTGCAGTTTTCTCTTTAACAGTATATTTTATTTCTTTTCCATTTTCTTTTAAAGCTAAATTGCTAAATGTCGCACTCCAGCCATTTCCCTCATTTAATATTTTTGTTGTTTCTGTTTCTTGGTCATTCTTAACTAATACTACTTCGATTTCTGTTGGGCGGATTCCATCTTGGTCGTTGCTATCTTCCCATACCTTGTTTACTTCAACTTGTGTAATATCTGGTGTATGTGTATTTGTGATTGTATAATCATTCTTTGAATTTTCTGCTGTAGTTGCAATGTAACCATTTATCACTGTTTTCTCTTTTACAGTGTATTTTATTTCTACTCCATTTTCTTTTAGTGGTAAGTTTTCAAATGTCGCACTCCAATTATTTCCTACATTTAAGATTTTCGTTGTACCTGTTTCTGTTCCATTTTTTACTAGAACTACTTCTACTTGTGTTGAACGAATTCCATCTTGATTGTTATTATCGTTCCATTTTTTATTTACCTTTACATTTGTTACTTCTGGTGTATGTCTATTTGTGATTGTGTAGTTATTTTTTGAATTCTCATTTACTTCTGTTGTATATCCACTTATTGCTGTTTTCTCTTTTACAGTGTATTTTATTTCTACTCCATTTTCTTTTAGTGGTAAATTCTCAAATGTTGTACTCCAGCTATTTCCCTCGTTTAAGATTTTCGTTGTACCTGTTTCTGTTCCACTTTTTACTAGAACTACTTCTACTTGTGTTGAACGGATTCCATCTTGATTTCCATTATCCTCCCATACCTTATTTACTGTTACACTTGTTACTGCTTTAACAACTAATTTTTCAAAGTCATCATCATCTTGTTGTCCTTTATAGTAGTTATTAGAATCTGTTAAGTCTGTTTTATTTCCATTTCCTGTGTAATCGCTCATATTATCTTTGTTGACATCTGGTGTTGTTGATGGTTCTGAGTCTCTATCCTTTTCCTCTTGATTTGTAATTACTTCATTTGTTTCTCCATCTACCTCTTCTGATATCCATGCGACGTTTGTTAAAACTTTGTCTGTTGAGCCTGCTGCTTCTGTTACTTCACACTCTATTTCTATTGTCTCTGAACTTAAGTTTCCTTCTACATATGCAGGTAAATTAGTTATATTTCCAGTTGTTCTTTTTAAATTTAATTTATTGTTTGTTGTATCATAAGAATCTAGTACAAAATTACCACTTACAACTCTTATAAACTTCAACCCAGTTGGTAATTGATCTACTATCTTTGTTGCTCTTCCAGCTTTTTCACCCTCGTTAAAAATTGTCATTTTATAAATCACTTTACTTCCTGTTGTTACTTCTACTGGGTCTTTTCTATGATTATATGTTGCTGTTGTTCCTGTTTTCAAACTATCTTCTACAACTGTTGGTACTCTTGAGTTTGTATCAGTCAATTCTACTCCATTTACACTTGTAATATATTTTCTTAATGACAAGTCAAATGTTTTATTTTTAATTGTTACTGATAATCCATCTTCTGATGTCAATTTTTGTTTTTCTGATATTGCAATTGGTTGTTCTTCATCACTATCCATTGATGCTGCTACTATTGTTTCTGTCACTTCGTAGTTAATTGTAAAATCCACATTTATAGTTGTTTCTTTACCAGTTATTTCTGGTTTTTGGAAAGAAAGATAAAAATCTTGTCCTACCAAATCTTCTATTTTAGTTCCTGACGCAACTGCTTTTTTGTTACTATTTAGAATCGTATAATTATTTATTTCTCCGTTCTCATTTGATAAAACACATTTTATTGTGTATGCTAAAACATTGTCTGTATTTTCTTCTAAACGAATTGGCCCTACTATATAGTTACTTCCTGATTCTTCATAATTTAACTCTTGAGTCACTAAATTTACTGGTGAGTTCGCTTCCAATCCCCCATTAGAATATTTATTAGCATTTTCTTTTGCTTCTTTTATCATGTAATTATATAAAGCTTCACCTTGATAACTTCTTGCTTCTCCTTCTCCTGTTTCGTAGTATTTATAACTACTTAATGTTGTATATCCTGTATCTTCTAATCTATAATTAATCCATCCTGTTGAATTGGTTTTATCAAATTTTCCATTTTTTTCTCCATAGTTTGTAAAGTACCATATAACAGCTTGTTGTATCGCTGTTATGTCATTGTCTGTTAACGGATAAGCTTCCATCAACTCTATGTATGGATTGTATAATGATTGTGTCTTAGCATATTCCATCATATTTTCCATCAAAGATTCTCTATATTCCTGACTAGAGCTTCCTGGCAAATATAACATGTCTAGTACAGCTAAAAGACATTCGTATTTTCCTACACTACCACCATCCTCTGTTAGTATAGTTCCTTCTATCATTGATTGTAGTATACTATTTTGTCCCATTATTAAGTCTTTTTCTGTTTTCATATCGTAAAATATATTATATTCCACATTTGCACTTGTATCATGAAATCCTGCATCTGCTTTTAAGCAATAAAAGTCACCTTCGATGATATCTTTTGAATTAGCACTACTACGTTGCACAATATTCCAAATTTTTGCTGAGTTATTGCTTGTTCCTCCTGTTTCTGGATTTCCAATTGCGTACCCCATATATGGTTCATTTCTGTATCGTAATTCTTCAATTGCAAAATATCTAGTTTCACTTGTAGAATCCATATATGATACACTTTGCGCAATTATAATGCCAACTAAAATCACTAAACTTATACATATTCCCCATATCTTGTGTACTTTCTTCATCTTTGTTCCTCTCTTCTTTTAATACTTCGTATTAAATTAATTCTATCATATTAAAGGGGAAAATCAATGTATAGATATTTCCATATTCTATACATTATTACGGAAATAATAGTTTGCGCTTTTTTTACTATCATATTATTTTTTAGTTTCATTTTGTAACAAAAAAACACAAAAAATGCCGCTATTTAGTTGTTCCCTAAATAACGACATTTTTCTTATAATACATACTTCTTAATTAGAACTAATCCTCCTGCCATTGTAATTAGTATTGTAAATCCTAACATAAAGTATATTCTTATTTGTCCTGTACTTACTGATAACATTACTGGTGCATCATCTATATCATCTTCGCCCTCTTTTTGATTGTCTGGCGTTGAATCTTTATCTGGTACTCCATATTCATTGTAGTCCTCTGAAATCTCTGCCGTGTTTGTCATTACTCCCATATTGTTTTCACTATTTATCCATGTAAGTACCACTTCTACATCTACATATTCTCCTGGTTGTAATAATGTGTTTTCCAATTGTTTAGTAGAAATTACATTATTTCCTTCATCTGTCCATTCTGGATTGTCTTCAGCTACAAATTTTAGTCCTTCTGGAATATAATCTGTTACTTCTTTTGCATATCCTGCTATTTCTCCTTCATTGATTACTCTGATTGAATATCTGAATTTTACTGTTACTTCATTTATTTTCTTTCTATGTAATTCTACTTTTACAATTTGTTCTGGATCGTCATATGGTTGATGTCCTGTGTTTGTTATTGACTCTTGTCCATTTTCTATTACGATTGCTTGTGTTACCCATTTTCTTAATGCTAAATCAAATGTTTTTACAATTACTTTTTCGAAGTCATCATCATCTTGTTGTCCTGGTATATAACTTCCTGTCTCATCTTCCTTATATCCTGGTAACTCTTCATCTTCTGGAAGTTCTATATTATCTTCTTGTGAGTCTCTATCTGTTATTGGCTCTTTGTCTTCATCTAAGTATTCTGTGATTTCTGCAATATTTGTGATATTTTCACTTGTATTTGCATTTTCTACTATTTCACACATGATTGGCACTTCTTGATATGATAACACTATTGTTCCTTCTTCATTTGTTGTTGCTTTATTTATTTTGCTATTTTCTAGATAATTTGTAGTTACATATCTTCCATCTTCTGATACTTTCCATCCATGTTCTTTGTTAAATTCATTGTCTATGAATTTTAAATATGGTGGTAAGTAATCTGTGATTTCTCCTGCATATCCATCAATTTCGCCTTCATTATATACTCTTAACATGTATACTACCTTGCTGTTTGGTTGTACTAATACTGGCTCTTTTGTATGGTTATATGTAGCTGTTGTTATTTTATTTCCTTCTTCATCTACACTATTTAGTTTAGATGTGTCTACAACTGGTGCTCTTGTATAACTTCCTTTTTCATCTTTTAAATATTCTGTCTCTTCTATTTTTTCATCTTCACTTACTGCTACTATAAATTTTCTTAATGCTAAGTCGAAGCTTTGTAATATGATGTTATCATAGTCTTCATCGTCTTCATATTTTACCCATTCTTCTGTATCTGAGTCTCTGTCTTCTACCGGATTTCCTTCTTCATCACTATCTTCTGTGATTGCTGCTTCATTTCTTATTGTTTCTCCTGTTACATTCTCTCCTACTACTTTGAATTTTACTGATATCTCTTTATATGAAATATCTCCTTCTGTTTTGCTTCCATCATTCTCTCCAAATGCCTCTATTAAATTTTCTCCTCCTGTTGTTTCATTTTCTTTTGATAAGTAGCTTGAAGATATTTGCGTTATTTTTTCTCCTTTTTCATCATATTGGAATTTTCCCCATAGATATTTTTGGTTAAATGCTATTGCTTCTTTCTCCTCGTCTGTTAATGTTGTGTCATTTGCTAAGTCTTCTCCTTCTTTTTCAGACCATAAGAATTCTAACCCCTCTGGCACATCTTCTGTAATTTCTTCTACATATCCATTTATCATACCTTCATTATATACTCTAAATGTATATGTTACGATATCTCCTGTTTTTACTTCTACTGGTTCTTTATTTAAAGTATATTCCCCTGTTGTTATTAGGTTTCCGTTTTCATCTAAAGTATTTAGTTTACTTACATCTACCTTTTCTATTCTTTCTGGCACGTTTTGATCATTTAC
>CALYAH010000008.1 GCA_944393455.1 uncultured Clostridia bacterium | reverse complement strand
CTAAGATTCCTATACTTCTTAACGAGCCCTCCTGTGAACAGTATGTTTCTAATTTTACCCTTTCTCTTTTTGTTAATATCTGCAATTCTTCTGCTTGTACTTTTGGACTAGAAATTAAATCTACATTTACTTTTAAATTATATTTTTGTTTTCCATATCTTAATATAGCTTTTAAAATATTTAGTATTTCTTTTATTGTCTTAGCTGATAATTCTGTTCCTAAACTTCTAGAAAACTCATTAAAATCATAAGTTTCTAAATCTTCTATATGAACTTTATATAATTTGTCCTTTAGATATTTATTGATACTATAAGAATATTTATAATAAGTGGACTCTTTCACCGAAATTCTTTTATAATTTAACCATTCTTCTGCAATGTCTCCAAAATATTTCCTTCTTAAAATTTTCTTTCTTATTACATCAAATAACCACATTTTTTCTCCCTCTTTCTTCATTTTTCTACTATTGATTGTACAAGCATTTTTATTACCTATCATAATCAGTTTTAGTTTTGAATATATTTTACTATTAGTCGGAGGTATTTTTATGAGGATTTTTAAAATATTAATTTGTTTATTATTAATTTTATTTTTAAATTTTTACTGTATGGCTTATTGCTTTGCCGAAGAAACGTCTTATATGTGGTCTTCTAGCGTTATTTCAAATAGCAATGACATATTAGAAACAAATTCAGAAAATTTGACCAATAATTCACTTTCTTTAGAATCTGGTTCTGCTATTTTAATTGAACAAAGTACTGGTCAAATCTTATATGCTCATAATATACATGAGCAACTACGTCCAGCATCTGTAACAAAAATTATGAGTATATTACTAATTATGGAATCTCTAGATAGTGGTAAAATAGCTTTAACAGATACTGTCCCATGTAGTGAAAGATCCAGTTCTATGGGTGGTTCTCAAATTTGGCTAGATCCAAGAGAAACATTAACTGTAGATGAAATGCTAAAAGCTATTTGTGTTGCATCTGCCAATGACTGTGTTGTAGCAATGGCTGAATTTATTGCCGGCTCAGAAGAAGCTTTTGTGCAAATGATGAATGATAAAGCAAAAGAACTTGGAATGAATGATACTTGCTTTAAAAATTGTCATGGATTAGATGAAGATGGCCATGTTACTTCTAGTTATGACATTGCTTTGATGTCACGTGAACTTTTAAATAATCATCCTTCTATTACTAATTACACCACTATTTGGACAGATTCGTTACGAGACCGGTAAATCTCAACTTTCTAATACAAACAAATTAATTAGAACATATAAAGGAGCAACAGGTTTAAAAACAGGTTCTACCTCATTGGCTTTATACAACATATCAGGAAGTGCTACTAGAGATAATCTTTCTTTAATTGCTGTAATTATGAAAGCTCCTTCTACCAAAATTAGATTTGAAGAAGTTCAAAAACTATTAGACTATGGTTTTAATACTTTTTCTTTTAAAGAATTCGGAAAAAAAGGAGATTCAGTTAAAGATATTTCAATAAATAAAGGTGTAAAATCAAATATAGAAGCTGTTTTGGAAAATGATAGTGGTGTCTTGATAGAGAAAGGAAAAGACAGAAACATTGAACAGTCTTTAGTTTTAGAAGAAAATATTAGTGCCCCTGTTTCGGCCGGACAAAAACTTGGGGAAATTTCTTTTAGTTTAGATGGTGAAATAATTTCTACTGTAAACCTTGTTGCAAAAGACTCTGTTGAAAAAATCAATCTATTTACTATGGCTAAAAGAGTTTATTATTCATGGGTAGATTTATTGAGAAGTTAAAAATTTATATATAGTAACTAGCTTTTTAGCCCAAAAAAATTCAGGCAATACAATTTATTTTGCTTGCTTGAATTTTTTTATTTATCCTCATTTTACAGAAATTATAAATTACTCATCTTCTAAATCTTCTAAAGTTTCATCATATTCAAATTCATATGCTTCATCATCTTCTATTTTTTCTTCTTTTCTTTTGACTCTTTTTACTTTTTCAGCTGTTTTCTCCATTTTATCTTCCAGTTCTTTTTTATTTTTCTCTTCCTTTTTTATATTTTCTTGATGTTTTTTTTGCATCTCCTTTAATATTTTTTGTGTTTCCTCTTTCTTATTTTGTATACAACGATTCATCATATTATTAGTTTTTTCAATTAAATCAGGCATATAATCTAATAATTTATCAAGTGACGATGTATGATTTACTGGCATCAATTTTACGTTATTTGGCTGAATAACTAAAAATGCAATTGGATTAATTGTGACACCTGCTCCAGAACCGCCGCCAAATGGTAATCGATATTGAACTTGCTCTTCTTTATCTTTCTTAGTATATTCATCTACTGTTTCTCCTTTAAATTCACTCCCACCTGCTGCAAATCCAAAAGAAACTTTTGATATTGGTATAATAACAATATTGTTCGAAGTTTCAATTGGTTCACCTATAATTGTATTAACATCTATCATATCTTGAATGCTATTCATAGCTGTAATCATAAGCCCTTCTATTGGATGTTCGCTCATTTTTATCCTCTCCTTCTTTTTTATTTAAGATATATATTATATTTATAATATGTATCATTTTTATTTCAAATATACCTGAAAATGCTATATTGATAAGATTTTGGTTAATATAAATTGGCCTAATTACAAAGGTTTGACTTGTATATTCTTTTATTCTATTCTTTAGTAAAAAAGCAATCAATGTGCTAATTACTGGAATTATTATAGAAGTTAAAGCTGCATTTTCTGTTCCTAATTCTATTTTTAAATTCATTTTCTTTATTGTAATTTTTGCTTCTTTTATAGCTTTTAGAATTTTCTTATCAAACTCCTTATCATCTTTTAATACATTTATATCAATTTTTTGCATTTTTTCTTTTATCTTCAATTTCTCTAATTTTGTTTTTGTAATATTGATTTTTACAATTGGGATTTTTGCTAAAATACATAACTGTATAATAATCTTATAGTCTTTATTTATATGTCTATCTTGCATTGAGGAAAACCTAAAATTTTCTACTCGTACTCTTATCTTGGAAAATATCAAAATTAGAATACTGACCAAAACAACAAAAAGAAAAACCAATATTCTCGCCTCCTTTAGACGATTTAATATTAGTTTTTCCAAAAATTTCTTTTTTAAACATTTTTTATATCTATTGTAGCTAGGACAGATTTGCTTTGTCCATTTTTAAAGGAGAAAATCTATAGATTTTCTCCTTTTATGAAGAAATTTAAACTCGGAATTTGAGTTTAAATTCATTTTTGATGTAGTCTTTTGATACTACATCAAAGTTCTTTCTTACAAGATGTTCCCAAACTTCTTTCTTTGAAAAATACTTTCCTTCTGCTAGAAAGTCACGATTAAATAGTAGACTTATATCTGCCTCTTTTTTATTCTGGTCTAGTGCTTCCAGTACTGCCTGGATAAACCATCCCGCCAGTAGCACCTCCCATTGCTTGTGTCCTGTTCCTTCCCAGGACTTTGCAATCATGCTAAGTGTAATCCTTTCTTTGCAATCTTCAGGATTTACCAGAATAACTTTTACATTCTTGTTTGGTGTGGTCCAACCCAAGTTATGACCACCAAGTAATTCTTCCATGTTTTCTAACTCATAATTCCACCGTTGTTCCTTCATAAATATTACCTCCTTTTTAAGTAGAACTATATAAGAGAAAATACGAGGTATTTTCTTAAATCGGGTATTTAACCCCATCTACTTTAATTATATCACAATTTATGTGAACAATAAAAAAATGATACTATGCCTCTCTATTTTTAATACGATACAAATTTCGACAAAAAAATAAGACAGATTTGCTCTGTCCCTTTTGTCTCATTTCTTGTATTTTTCTACCATAATATCTCCAAATAATTTTTCTTGTGTTGTTTCTACCTTATTTCTTCTTGATAATTCTAATAACCCTGAAAAAGCTGTCACTACTTCTTGTTTATTTCGCTTATTTATAGAGAATAGTTTATTAAATACAAATCTTTTTTGTTTTACTAGTACTTTAAACATTTCTCTTACTTTACTAGCAACTGTATAATTATCTGTAATAGCAATTTTTTCTATATTTTTGGCATTTTGATTTATTTTTTGGCTATTTCTTTCTACTACATTACTATATATTTCTGGTATTACAGTATTATCATAATTTTTTTCTAGTTTTTGTTTTGGTAATTCAATTTCTTCTGGTAATTTGAAATATCTATTAGAATATTCTAAATAGTTTTCTTTTAATACCTTACTTATTTCTTTGAATTTTTTATATTCTATAATTCTTCTAATTAACTCTTCTTCAGTTAACTCTTCTTCCTCTTCTTCTTGTTTTGGTAAAAGATTTTTAGATTTTAAAAACAACAATGTTGATGCCATAACAAGAAATTCACTTGCTATTTCTAAATTTAACTTTTCTTGTTCTTTTAGATAGTCTATATATTGGTCTGTTATTTCACTTAAATTAATATCATAAATGTTCATTTTGTTTTTATCAATTAAGTGACATAGCAAATCAATTGGACCTTCAAAGTTATCAATTTTAATTGCATATTTCTTAGTTTCTAGTGTAAATAGTGCCATTTATTTCTCCTTTTTATTCTATCGCTTTATTTATATTTTCCATCTTGTATCCTTTTTTTAATAAGTATTGTTTAATTTCTTCTAACTCCATAGTTGTTGATTTCTTATAGATAATATTAGATGCTGATTTTGTTTCATATTCCTCTAATTCTTCTCTATTTTCATAAATATAGTTTTCTATATCATTTCTTTTTAAACCTTTATTAGCCAATTTATATTGTATTTCTCGAATTGACAAGTTTTTTAATGCTATAAAATTATTTATTGTTTTCTCAATATATTCCTTATCATTAATATATCCAGCTTCTTTTAAGTATTCAATAATATCTTCTAATAAATTTTCTTCAATTGTTTTACTAAATTTATTTCTTATTTCTTGTTCAGTTCTTTTTTTATATAGAATATATCTTAGTACTCTTGTTTTTTCTTTATCAAATTTTTCTATTGTATACATTTTCTACCTTCTTTTTTACTTTTCCCCATTTTACTATAAGTTTCTATGAATTTCAAGGTTTCATTGTCTTAAGTTTCGATTTTTTTATAAGATTGATTACTTTTCAGCTTTAATTTAAATTTATATTAGTTTGAAACATCGCGTAAGCGACCAAACGAGCTGAAAGCGAGTGCGATTGGAGCAACCAACATTTTATTTTATATTAATAGGTTGCGACACACAAGATGTTTCAAACTAATATAAATTTAAATTAAAGCTGAACAAACAAATTTCATATTTTATAAATGCTAAATAAAGGGAACAGTTCATATCTGCTCCCTTTTTACTTATTATTCTTCATCTTCATCGTCTTTTTCACTTGTATGTTCTTCACCTAGACTTTGTTCAAAAGCCTTTGCAAACTTTTCTCTCACTTTGCTTTCTATTTCGTCTAGCATTTCAGGATTTGCTTTTAGATAATTTTTAACATTCTCTCTACCTTGACCTATTCTTTCTCCATTGTAGCTGAACCAAGAACCTGCTTTTTCTACGATATCTAAGTTAACAGCCATATCTAAAATATTTCCCACTTTTGAAATTCCTTCTCCATAAACTACATCAAATTCTGCCTCTCTATATGGTGGTGCAACTTTATTTTTTATTACTTTTACACGTACACGACTGCCTTTAAATTCTCCATCTTGTTTTATGTTTTCTATTTTTCAAATGTCCATTCTTACAGATG
>CALYAH010000007.1 GCA_944393455.1 uncultured Clostridia bacterium | reverse complement strand
ATTCCAATAAGTAATTGAATTATTATTAAAGCAATACCAACTCCTATAGGACCGTTAATTATTTCTGTTTTTTTCATAATATTCCCACCATTCTATTTTTTCATTTTTACTGCAATGTAATAAAAAGTTTACGTATTTATCTGCTTCATCTTCGTATTTGCGGTACGAGGTCTTTTTTATTTTTTTTCTGTACTTATTAATTCGATTATTTCGTTAGCTATTTCTTTTTGTTGGGTAGAAGTTAACTCATCACTTACTCTGATTACTAAAGTATCTTTTACAACGTGATATCCACCAGAAAGAAATCCATCTAAAGTTGATAAGTATTCGTTACGTTTATTTGCATCACTTTTATTGGGATAAATTTCGATTTGTCCGCCGGCACTTGTTCCTGCTTCGCAACTATTATTAAAACTATCGTAATTATTTTCCCAATCTCCATTTTCTACAAATTCTTCTCCGAAGTTTTTTATTGCTTCGTTTTTTAATTTTTTATCTACTTGTTTTAATCTAAAGTAAACAGCTCCAGTATATCCACCTTGCTTATTTAAATTACCATTAGGATCGTTATCTTCAGTAACTACACAAATAGAATAAGCACCATCTAAATTTTTGATTATTTTTTTTATATCACTATCTTTTAATTTGTTTGTTGAATTTGATGAATTAGTTGAATGATTAATTAATATAAATCCTAATAGAATTAATACACTGATCAAAACAATCGAAATTGTAATTAAAATTAAATTTTTTTTTGAAATCTTCATATAAATACACTCCTTTTTTAAACTCTTGTTCTTTTTTCTCTAGCAATGCCTATAATTCTTATAGGTTTGTTTATTATGTCTTCTTTTGAATACATTTTGATATCATAAGCTCCTGTGTTATAAGGTATTAATGTTATACCTTCTTCGCTTAATAGTACCTTTTTAAATGTTGCGTCGTACCCATTAACCATAACAGCACAATCTTTATTCATAGCATAATGCATATCGTAACTTCTGCTATCTTCAAAAACTACAATATCATCTTCTTGATATTTAGGAAACATACTGTCTCCTGATATTTTTAACCCGTAGAATTGCTTTCCTCCCTTTAGCCAGGTTTTTGGTATTTCTATGTATTCCAATATATCTTGTTGTGCTTCAATTGGAATTCCAGCTTTTATAGTTCCTAACACAGGTATTTGTACCATGTTGTCATCTTCCTCAAGGGAGTTCATATATGTTCCGTTGTCGAAGTCAAGCTCAGATAAAAATTTACTATTTATTTCATTCCATACATCTGCTGGATTTTCATCTAAGGCTAAGCATATTTTTTTAAATATATTGTTTTTCATTCTTGCCTCATTATTTTCATATCTATACAGTGATTGCCTTGTTACAATGTTATTTAACTTGTTAGCCAAATCTTCTAAGCTATATCCTTTTTTGTTTCTTTTTTCTTTTATTACAATTGAGGCTATTTTATTAAGTTGGTAATCTAGATTTTCATCATTGTCAAAATTCATATTGTCCTCCTTTCTGTTATCATTATAACTAAAAAAAGTGAAAAAATCAACAAAAATGTAACTTTTTTTGTTGACAAGCCAAAAAAGCTATGATAGAATTAAAATGTAACGGAAATAAGTTACAAAAATGAAAGGAGGTATTATTTTGTATCCTAAGTTAGTTGGCAAAAGAAATGAAAAAGGAATTACTCAAGAAAAAATGGCAGAAATGCTTGGAATTTCAAAGAATAATTATAATTTAAAAGAAAATGGTAAGCTAGATTTTAATTTAGTAGAAGTTAAAAAAATTTTACAAATTTTAAAAAGTTCTTATGATGAAATTTTTTTTGAAGGAGATGTAACTGAAAAAAGTTACAATAAATATCAGGAATAAAAAACTCTACATGACAAAAAGGAAAGTGATTTTAATGCAAAAAAATGAAATAAAAAAAGTTAGATTACTAAAAAGTATTATGACTTATGGATTTGTTGATGGATTAAATATGTGGTGCGGATATCGAAATCTAGTTAGAAAAAATGATAGATTTCATCAGTTATTACGCGCTGGAATAGTAGCTACAATTACTTCAATTATATTTAATATTTTGGTTATTTTAATGAAAAAATAACAAAGATAAACAATTGATGACTAAAGAAACTATGATTGGAAATATTATTCCATTTTGAACTGAGATAAACCATTCACAAATTTGTTGTTTAAAAAAGGTTTTACCTTTACTAGTACTTCGATAGTTTATCTCAAAACCAGGATAACCTGAAACTTGATGATATTTATATGAACGTTTTATTAAATCTTGATTTAATAGATTTTGTAAAGCTTCTTCTAAATATTCTTCATGCATATTAAGTTGTTGATGTAATTCATCAAATGATATGTTTTTTTCTGGAGAAGAATGTTTGTTTAAATATTTTAGTACGTCTTTAGAATTATAATCCATAAAAACACCTCCGATTTCAATATTATTTTAACATAGAAATCGGAAAAATAAGAAAAATATAGCATGACAAAAAGGAGTGATATTAATGGAAACAAGAATTGATGAAATTTTTTATAAAGAAATAGGAAAGCAATTAAATAGAAAACGTGAAATGCTAGGATATTCATTCTCATATTTAGCAAAATTAACGGGAATATCTGCAAAACAGCTCGATAACTACTTCTTAGGTAGATATCGAATTACAAATGAAAAATATCAAATCATTTGCGACGCGTTAGGAATTAAAACAAAAATAAAAATCGAAGTCGATTTAGGAATTTAAATTTGAAAGGGGTGAAAGTGTGAAAGATTTATTAACAAATAAATTAATGATTGCATTTATGATCGCAGTCTGTGTGTTATCATTTGCAGTTGGTAAAAACGACGCAAAAATTGATGAACAAAAAAATGCCGTTGCTGACACAACGACAAAAATCGAATTGTAAAAAATTTTTACAAAAAGAGTTTATCAAAAAATATTAAAATTGTCAAATTTAGTGTATCAAAAAATGGACAGAGTGTAACAGAAACTGGTACAAG
>CALYAH010000006.1 GCA_944393455.1 uncultured Clostridia bacterium | reverse complement strand
ATCAGCACGCAAAGAAGTGTTCAGTGGTTCAATAGCCTTAAATGGGCTTATAAAAATAACAGTACCAAAAGAATTTGGAGAATCAACAGTCAGTAAAATATTAGATTTAGTTGAAAATGCAAGTAGCAAAAAATCAAAATCCGAAAACTTTATTACAAAATTTGCTAGGTATTATACTCCAATAGTAGTTATTATTGCATTAATTTTGGCAATTTTTCCGCCACTTATTATACAAGGAGCTGTATTTTCGGACTGGCTATATAGAGCATTATCTTTTCTTGTAGTATCTTGTCCTTGTGCATTAGTAATTTCAATACCTTTAAGTTTCTTTGGAGGAATTGGTGGAGCATCTAAGATGGGTATCTTAATAAAAGGAAGTAACTATTTAGAGCAATTAGCCAATACAGAAATAATTGTATTCGATAAAACAGGAACATTAACTAAAGGAGTTTTTGAAGTTCAAAAAGTAAAAGCAATTGATATAAGTGAAGAAGAATTATTAAAAATAACAGCATATGCTGAAAATTATTCAAATCACCCAATTTCTTTATCAGTAAAAAAAGCATATGGTAAAGAAATTGATGAGAAACAAATTGTAAAAGCTCAAGAACTATCAGGACTTGGAATTGTTGCTAGAATTGGAGAACAGGATGTATTAGTAGGCAATGAAAAATTGATGAATGAAAATCAAATTAAATTTACAAAGTGTAGTGATATAGGAACTATTTTATATGTAGCAATAGAAAAGAAATATGCAGGATATATAGTGATTTCAGATAAAGTAAAAGAGGATGCAATAAATACAATTAAGAATTTAAATAAAAGTAATATAAAGCAAACAGTAATGCTAACAGGAGACAGGAAAAATGTAGGAGAAAGTGTAGCAAGAGAATTAGGGATAGATAAAGTTTATACAGAATTATTGCCAGATGGAAAAGTAAAAAAAGTAGAGAGTTTATTAAAACAAAAAAGTGAAAAAGGTAAATTAGCATTTGTAGGAGATGGAATAAATGACGCACCAGTTTTGGCTATTTCTGATATAGGTATAGCAATGGGAGGTTTAGGATCTGACGCAGCAATAGAAGCAGCAGACATTGTACTTATGACAGATGAACCATCAAAAATAGTAAATGCTATTCAGTTATCAAAACGAACAATGAGAATTGTTAAAGAAAATATAATATTTGCGATTTCTATTAAGATACTTGTATTAATTTTAAGTGCATTTGGATTATCTACTATGTGGGAAGCGGTATTTGCAGATGTAGGAGTTTCTGTAATTGCTATTATAAATGCCTTAAGAGTATTAAGAGTAAAAAATAAATAAAAGGAAGGATTGAAGTGATATGAAAGAAACTAAAATTAAAGTAAATGGAATGGTTTGTGGAGGATGTGAAAATAGAGTAAAAAATGCTTTATCTACAATAAATGGTGTAGAGAGTGTAGAAGCAGACTATAAAACAGGAATAGTTATAGTAAAAACAAATGAAGAAACATCAAGAGAAGTTTTAGAAGAAAAAATTGAAGATATTGGATTTGAAACTGTAAAGGAAGGTTAAAAAATGAAAAAGATAATTTTATCAATAGATGGAATGACTTGTTCAGCATGTTCAAATGGATTAGAAAAATATTTAAATAAACAAAACGGAATAATAGAAGCAAATGTGAATTTAGTTATGGCAAATGCTACAATTATTTATGATGAAAATATACTAGAAAAAGAAAAACTAGATGAATTTGTAAAACAAGCAGGTTTTAAGAGTTTAGGCGAGTTTAAAGAAATAAATGTTGAAACCAAAAACAAAAAAGAAAGAAATAAATTTATTATTTTTACAGTCCTAGCAATTATACTAATGTATATATCTATGGGACATATGATTAATTTACCAATTTTCAATTTTTTAAATGTAGAGACTAATCCAATAAATTATACAATATGTTTATTTTTGTTTGCTATTATATTTATGTTTTATGGTTTTGATATTTTAAAAAACGGATATAAAAACTTAATTCATAAAACACCTAATATGGATACCTTAGTAGCAATTGGAGTTATAAGTAGTTTTCTATATAGTGTTTACAGTATGATTATGATTATAAAAGGGCATTTGGAAAATATACATAATTTATATTTTGAATCTACGGCCATTGTTATATATTTTATAAAATTAGGTAGATATTTAGATGGAATAAATAAAGATAAAACCAAAGAAGCTATTCAAAAATTAGTAAAAATGACGCCAAACAAAGCTACAATAAAAATAGATGGAAAAGAAAAGCAAGTTACATTAGATGAAATACGTAAAGGGAACATTGTTGTTAGTAAACCAGGAGAGAAGATTGCAGTTGACGGAGAAATAATAGTTGGAGAAGCACATTTTGATGAATCTTTTATAACAGGAGAAAGTAAACCAGCAACTAAAACAAAAGGAGACAAAGTTATAGCTGGAAGTATAAATTATGATGGGTATGTGGAATATAAAGCAGAAAGAATAGGAAAAGAATCTACGATATCAGAAATTGTAAGGTTAGTAGTAGAAGCAAGTAATACAAAAGCTCCAATTGCTAAAATTGCAGATACAGTTTCAAGTTATTTTGTGCCAATTGTTATGGCTATTGCTTTTATAACATTTATAGTTTATCTAATAATGGGATATCAATTTTCTGAAAGTTTGATAAGGTTTGTTACTATATTAGTAGTTGCTTGTCCTTGTAGCCTAGGGCTAGCAACACCACTTGCCATAGTAGTATCAGAAGGATTGTGCGCTAGTAATGGTATTCTAGTTAAAAAAAGTGAAATACTTGAAAATGCACAAAAGGTAAATACAATTGTATTTGACAAAACAGGAACTTTAACATATGGAAAATTAAAAATATACCAAATATATAATTATTCGAATAAAAGTGATAAAGAATTATTAGAAATAGCAAGCACTTTAGAAGCAAAATCAACGCACCCAATAGCAACAGCTTTCAAATCTAATAATTCTAAGA
>CALYAH010000005.1 GCA_944393455.1 uncultured Clostridia bacterium | reverse complement strand
AAATATAGCGCTTGATTGGAATGAAAAATAGAAATTGTTAGGAAAGAGAACGAGTAAGATTCAGCTAAAATCAATAATTAATATATCTAAATATTATACTTAAGCTGCCTTCATGAACAAAGAAATTATAAAATTAGCTAAATGGCACCTCCCAAAAGGGTTTGGTATCCTCCATTTAGCTAATTTAATAATTTCTAATGTCCATTCAGTTGCACCAGTATAATTTTTATCTATATTAATTATTGATTTTATGATGAAAAAGACTTGCTTTCTTTCGTTACAATTTCTTTTTGAATGTAATGAACAGCTATATTTTTGACTTAGTATACCTTTAGGGGGAAATCACCCCACAAGTATTCCTCAAAAAATACCGAAACTTAAAGCCATTTAAACTTGTATTTTTTCAAAAAAAATGATATAGTAAAATAGAAATTTTAGGGGAATAAAAGGAATAGAAAAATATTATAAATATAAAGTTAATAAATTAGTAAAAAGGAAGGTGCTTATTTGAACTTAGAAAAAATAATAAAAGAGTCAAACCTACACATAGGAAGAGATAGAATATTATTTAATGAACCCATGAAAAAGCATTCTACATTTAAAATTGGAGGACCAGCAGAATGTCTTATAAAAATAGAAAATAAAGAAGAATTAAAGGAAGTATTAAAACTTGCAAGAAAGCATAATGTACCAGTGACGATTCTTGGGAATGGAAGCAATATTTTAGTATTAGATAAAGGAATTCCAGGCATAACAATAATAATTAAAATCGAGGGATTAGAAATTATAGAAGAGGAAGGAAAAGAAAAAATTACAGTTAGTGCAGGAGAAAAAATAGCAAAATTAGGAAGAATATTTTTGCAAAAAGAAATTGCAGGATTTGAAGAAATATCAGGAATTCCAGGAACAATAGGTGGAGCTGTTAGAATGAATGCTGGAGCTCATGGAAAAGAAATGAAAGACATCGTAAAAAAAGTAAAATGCATGAATTATGATGGGAATGAAAAGGAATTTTCAAATGAGCAGATGCAGTTTGAGTATAGAAAAAGCATATTAAAAAAAGAAAAATATATAGTAACAGAAGTAGAATTAGAACTATACAAGGGAAATAAAGAAGAAATAAAAGCAAAGATGGATGAATATGCAAGATATAGAAAAGAAAAGCAACCACTTGAATTCCCAAGTGCAGGAAGTACCTTTAAAAGAGGAAGTGATTTTATTACAGCAAAACTAATAGAAGAGGCTGGATTAAAAGGTTATTCAGTTGGAGATGCAGAAGTATCAACTAAACATAGTGGTTTTGTTATTAACAAAGGAAATGCAACAGCGCAAGATGTATTGCAATTAGTAAAATACATAAAAGAAAAAATATACGAGAAATTTCAAAAGAAAATAGAATTAGAAATAGAAATTATAGGAAAATAAATGGAATATAAAGAAGTGTCCCAAATTGGACAAAAATGTCCAAAAGGAAACGTCCCCAATTGGACATTGGGATAGAGAAATGATTGGAGAGTAAAAAATGAATGGTTTTATGCAATGGTTTAAATCAAGTAGCAAAATGAAAAGATGGATGTTTTTAATTTTAATAGGTATTTTATTAGCTTGCTATGGAATAGCTAAAATTTTAGTTATGAAAGAAATTTCTTTTACAGATGTGGGAGAAGTAGTTCTTATATTTGTAGCAGGATTTGTTGCTATTGTTTTAGGGTTAATATTTTTGAACAAAAGGACTTTGGAAGTATTAATAGAATCAACAGATGAAAGAATGGAAAACAAGAACAATGTAAATGTCAAATCTTTGATTTTTAATAAAACAGTATATGATAAGGGACCCAATATTGTTGTAATAGGTGGAGGAACAGGATTAGATACTGTACTTTCTGGACTTAAAAATTATACAAACAACTTAACAGCAATTGTAACAATTTCAGATTATGGAGAAGCAGCAACAGATTCAAGAAAAGAATTACAAATGTTACCTTTGGGTGATGTAAAAGATAGTATTATTTCACTTGCTTCAAAAGAAGGACAAATTAATAAATTATTTAATTATCAATTTAAGAATGGTAGGTTAAGAGGTCTTAATTTTTCAGACATTTATTTTTCAGCGATGAAAGAAATAAATGGCAATTTTGAAGATTCTATTATAAAAAGTAATGAAGTTTTAAATATGATTGGAAAAGTTATTCCAGTAACATTAGATGAAATAAAAATTGTTGCAGAACTTGCTAATCGGATATATTGTAGAAGAAAAATCTAGAATTCCAGAAGTGGTTTCAGAAAAGATAACTAAAATAAATAGGATTTTAATTAGTCCATCTAATTGTAGACCAGCGCCAGGTGTAGTTGAAGCAATAAAACAGGCAGATTGTATTGTTATTGGACCAGGAAGTTTATATACTAATGTTATTCCAAATTTATTAATTAATGGTGTAACAAAGGCAATTAAAGAAAGTGCAGCTATTAAAGTTTATGTAAGCAATATCATGACAGAACCAGGCCAAACTGACAATTATAGTGTATCTGACCATTTAAATGCAATTATTGACCATTGTGGAACAGGAGTTGTTGATTATTGTATTTATGATACAGGAGAAATTATTCCAGAATTCATTAAAAGATACAATTTAGAAGGTCAAGATTTAGTAGAACAAGATATTGAGAAAGTTAAAGGTATTAAATTTTTACAAAGAAATCTATCAATGATTAAAAACAAACATATTAGACATGATCCAAGTTTAGTAGCAGCTTCTATTATAGAGTTGATTTGTGATGATTTGAAATATCAAGACAAACAAAATGATCCACAATATTTGATGCTAAATACAAAGTTAAGAGAAGAAAAAAGAATTAATAAAATAAAAAAGAACATGGAGAAAAAGGCTAAAAAAGGTGATAAAGGAAAACATACTAAAAATCAACAATGGAAAAGTAAAAGTAAATTTAGTAATAAATATAGTGATAGAATAGCATCAATTAGAGAAGCTGATGAACAAGCAAGAAAAAAGATGGAAAGAGAAAACAACAAGCAAAGAAGGAAAAAGAAAAAAACTTCAAAAAGTAGAATAGATAAAGGAAAAAGGGCTAGAGTAGATAAAACTAAAGCAGATAGAATAAGACCAGATAGAACAAATAGTGCTAGAAGAACAAGGAAGAAAACATCTGAGGAAATTAGAGAAGAAATGCTAAAGAAATTACAAGATAGTAATTTAAGTGAAAAATAAGGGAGGAAAATATGAAGTTTACTAAAGAAGATTTAAATTTGGAAAATGGCTTAACAAAAGAATGGGTAATTACAAATGGGATAGGAGGATTCAGTTCTTCCACAATAATAGGAGCAAATACTAGAAAATATCATGGATTATTAATTGCACCATTAACACCACCAGCAAGAAGATTTTTAATACTTTCAAAATTAGATGAAAGTGTAGAAATTGAAGGACAAAAGTATGATTTATATACAAATGTATGTAAAGAATATATCGGAAAAGGATACCAGTATCAAGAAGAATTTGAGAAAGAGCATATGCCTACTTTTAAATATAAAGTGGAAGATGTTGAAATTACTAAAACTATTTGTATGGAATATGAAAAAAATACAGTAGGAGTATATTATAAAATAAAAAGTGGTAAAAAACCATTAAAGCTAACACTAGCACCAGTAATAAATTTTAGAGATTTTCATACAGTAAACACTAACCATTATTTTGATTTAAGACAAATAGTTAGTAAAAATAAAGTTAAACTAATTGTTGATGGTAATTCTCAAACTCCAATTTACATTAATTTATCTGAAGGGGAATATATAGAGCACTATAATGATAACTTTTTCAACATGTTTTATATAGAAGAAGAGAAAAGAGGATTTTATCCTGAAGAGAATCATTGTGTGCCAGGAGTATACGAAGTAGAAGTCGGAGCAAAAGAGGAAAAAGAAATCTCTTTTGTATGTTCACTAGAAGAGAATATAGAAGAAATAGATGTAAAAAAATTAATCGAAAATGAGGAAAGTCGTTTTCAAGGAATATTTGAACAATCTGGGCTAATTGATTATGAGAAAGAAAAAAAGACAAAGAGAGAAATAGCACAAGATGAATTAATTAAAACTTATTTAATAGCAGCTGACAATTTTGTTGCTTATCGTCCTAATTTTAGATTACATACATTAATTGCAGGATATCCTTGGTTTTTAGACTGGGGAAGAGATAGCCTAATTGCTTTTGAGGGACTACTACTAATACCTAGAAGATTTGATTTAGCAAAAGAACTTATTCAAACAATGGTAAGAGATATTAAATATGGATTAGTTCCAAATGGATATTCAGGTTATGATAATAGACCGTTATATAATAGTGTTGACGCATCATTACTATTATTTGAAGAAATACAAAAATATGTAAATTATACAGGAGATTATAAATTTGTCAAAGAAGAATTGTATGAAAAATTAGAAACAATTATAGAAAATTATTGTAAAGGAATTGATATTGATAACAATAATATTTATTTAGATGGAGATGGATTGATTGTTTCTGGAACAGAAGATACCCAAAATACTTGGATGGATGCTAAATATGATGGTATTGCTATAACACCAAGAAATGGAAAGGCAGTAGAAGTAAATAGCTTATGGTATAATGCAAACAGAATAATGGCTGAGTTAAGTAAGAAATGTGGACATCCAATAAAAGCAAAAAAATATAAGCAATTAGCTGAAAATTGTAAAATCGCATTTAATAATAGGTTTTATAATGCAAAAAATAAATGTTTATATGATGTTTTAGGGGACAGTAAAATTAGGCCAAATCAGTTATTTGCTTTAAGTTTAACATATCCAGTTGTAGAACCAGATTCAGAAGAAGCTGATAATATTATCGCTACTGTAGAGAAAAAGTTACTAAATTCATATGGATTAAAGACATTAGCAAAAGGGGAAGAAAACTACGTAGAGGTATATGAAGGCGATGGAAGAAAAAGAGATATGAGTTATCATCAAGGAATTACTTGGACATGGTTATTAGGGCTATATTATGATGCTTTGAAAAATATGGCAAAAGCAACAAATGATAAAGAGAAAAAAGAAAAATTGGAGACGAAAATAGATAAATTTGTAACAAAAACTAATAGAACGTTTAAAAAAGAAATTTATGAAAACGGATGTATAGGAAGCATCTCCGAATTATATGACTCATGTAGCCCACGATTACCAAAAGGAGCTATAGCACAAGCTTGGAGTGTAGCAGAAATATTTAGAATTATATTGAAAAAATAGAAAACAAAGAGCCATGTAAAAGATAAAAATATGAAAACTTGAAATATAGAATAGGAGAAAATAAATGATATCTATTGAAAATTTGGAAAAAGAATTAAAAAATAATAATTTAAATAGTTTATATCTTTTATATGGTGAAGAATTATTTTTATTAGAAACATCACTAAAAAAAATTAGAAGGTTATTTGGAGAATGCATTAAAGGAATTAATTTTATTTCTATAGATGAAACTAATGTAGGTGAACTAATTTCAGATATAGAGACTCCAGCATTTGGATATGAGAAAAAATTAATTATAGCACGTAATACAGGCTTGTTTAAAAAAGAAGGAAAAAGAAAAAATGCTGAGCTTACCAAATTAAAAGAAAAAGTAAATTCTTATTTACAAGAAAATATAAAAATAATAAATGAAAGTATTGTATTGGTATTTGTCGAAGAAGAAGCAGATGGAAAGCAAGAATTATACAAGACAATAGATAAATTAGGAACTGTTTGTAAATTTGATTTTCAAAAACCAATTCAAATTGAAAAAAGAATAAAAGCAATTTGCAATAGCTATAAGGTACAAATAGACAATAGTACATTAAGATATTTTATAGAATGCTGT
The DNA here is from genome assembly GCA_944393455.1 of uncultured Clostridia bacterium. Taxonomy (GTDB): domain Bacteria; phylum Bacillota; class Clostridia; order TANB77; family CAG-508; genus CAG-269. Next base: position 6,690 of record CALYAH010000005.1, on the reverse strand, counting down.
GGGACAAATATGCAAGATTTAAATAATGAAATTAGAAAACTCATTGAATATGCAGGAGAAAATGGTGAAATTCAAAAAGAAGATATAGATAAGTTAGCTATAAAAAAATTAGAAAGTATTATATTTGATTTAACCGATAATCTAGGAAAAAGAGATATTGCAAAAGCATTAGAAGTTCTTAAAAACTTAATTTATGCTAAAGAGCCAATTCAAAGGATTCTAATTACGCTATATAATCATTTTAAAAAAATATATTTTACAAAACTTGCGGAAAAATATAATAAGGATATGATTACTAGTTTAAATTTAAAACCAAATCAGACTTTTTTAGTTAATAAATATAAAATACAGGCAAAGTATTTTAAAGAAAAAGAATTGAAAGATATCTTACAAAGTTTAAGAGATTTAGATTATAATTACAAAAATGGATTAATTGATTTAGAAGTTGGTCTAGAATCCATACTTTGTAGATATTGCTCATAAAATAAAATTCCAAAAATGTATAATAAATCACTTTAATGATAAAAATAGTAAAAAGAAAATTTTATTGTTAAGGTGATTTTTATGTTGAAAAATAAAAAGAAAATAATTGTAATTTTTGTGATTGTATTAACAAGTGTAATAACATTGACCTTTGCTATTTTATTTGAAAATAATTCAGTAGAAGCTTTATCAAAATATGGTTCAAGAGGAGATGAAGTTACTCAAATACAAACTAAATTAAAAAGATGGGGATATTATAATGGGAATATAGATGGAATTTATGGAAGTCAAACATTAGAAGCGGTTAAATATTTTCAAAGAAAAAATGGACTTACAGTAGATGGAATTGCGGGACCAGCTACTTTAAAAGCTATGGGAATTTATAGTTCAAGTTCATCTTCTTCAAGTTCAAGTAGTAGTAATTCTAGTAATGTGAATTTACTAGCAAGGTTAATTTATGGAGAAGCAAGAGGAGAGCCATATACAGGACAAGTAGCGGTAGGAGCAGTAGTATTAAATCGAGTAAAAAGTAGTTCTTTTCCTAATACAATATCAGGTGTTATATATCAGTCAGGAGCATTTGATGTTGTTTCTGATGGACAAATTAATTTAACACCAAATTCAACTGCTAAAAAAGCAGCACAAGATGCTTTAAATGGATGGGACCCTACTTATGGTGCTATTTATTATTTTAATCCATCTACAGCAACGAATAAGTGGATTTGGTCTAGACCAATGACAGTAACAATAGGAAGACATAGATTTTGTAAATAAGAAGTTTTTTGGGTGTTTTTGGGTGTTTTTGGGTACGGAGTGTTTTTGGGGACGGAGTAAAAAAACATCTTAAAATCAAAATTTAAAATATAAAAAAACAAAATAGCAAGCAAAAGATGTTTTTTTACTCCGTCCCCAAAAACACCCAAAAACATAATTTTTTCTTGACAAAAGAAAGTTGAATTGATAATATATTATTGATATTTTAGCGAATGGAGGAAAAAATGTTTATTTATCCAAAAGCATATTTTCATAAAGTAGAAGAAATAACAATAGAATTTTTGCAAAAAAATAAAATAAAAGCTTTAATATTAGATGTTGATAATACATTAATAGATTATCAGAAAAACTTGTCAAAAAGTGTGGAAAAATGGGCAAAAGACTTAAAAGGACAAGGAACGAAACTTTACATATTATCTAATACAAACAATAAAGAAAAAGTAGAAAAGGTAGCTAATATACTTGGCATACCTTATATAAGTTTTGCTAAAAAACCATTAAAATCTGGATTTTTAAAGGTACAAAATAATTTAAAAGAAAATCCACAAAATATAGCTATTGTTGGAGACCAAGTATTCACAGATGTAATTGGTGGAAATAGATGTAATATGTTTACAATATTAGTAGATCCAATTGATAAGAAAGAATTTTGGTATACAGGATGGAAAAGGCCTTTAGAAGATAAAATAAAGAAGAATTACAAAAACAAACAAATTAAGGAGAAACAATAAAATGTATTTTAATGATGTACATATTGCATATTATGTGGTAGCAGCAATTGTTCGGACTATTTGTGGGAGAATTTGTTAATTGGATGAATCAAAGGCTTCCAGAATATAAAAAAGTATTTTCAAAAGATTTTATTATAGAACATAAAATGAATTTTAAACCAAATTATATATTAATGCTACTTACAGCAATAATTTATGTAACATTAGTATATAAATTTGGAGTAAGAGACACGATTGTAGCCAATTTAGATTTAATCAAATTTATGATACTTACACCAATGTTATTATCGGCATTTATCATTGATTTTAGATTACAAATTATTCCAAATAGATTAAATTTAACTATATTTGAAGTAGGATTGGTATTTGCGTTTTTATACGGACTCTCTAATGTAGCAATAACTATTAACATGATACTAGGAATGCTTGCAGGAGGCGGAGTATTCTTGTTAATTACATTAGTTGGAGGACTATTCTATGGAAAAGAAGCAATGGGATTTGGTGATGTGAAATTAATGGGCGCATTAGGCTTGTTTTTTGGATTATCAAATATTGTCGTAATTACATTAGTATCATTTTTGATAGGCGCTGTACTTAGTATATTTTTATTATTAACAAAAATTAGAAAATCAGATGAATATATACCTTTTGGACCATTTATAGTACTTGCAACTTTTATTAGTATGTATATACCATTTGAACAAATAAAAGCAGTTTTAACACAAATATTCACACTAGGATTATACAAATGATAAGAAGAAAAGGGAAAAATAAGGGGATGGTTAAAAATGAATCCTAAATTGCAATGGCTAAGAAATACAATGTCAAGTTTAGATTTGCAAGGTTTAATTATATCAAATCCAATAAATATAAAATATTTAACTAATATAGAAGCAGAAGGGGTGCTTCTATTAACAAGAAAAGAAAATATTTATATAACTGACGGAAGATATATTGAACATGTACATAGTATTTTAACGTTATATGATGAAATTATTGTATATGATATGAATGATGTATCAAAAGATGATTACGAAAACTTTTTTATGTTTTGCGAAAATGTTGGGTTTGAAGAAAACTATGTAACTTATGCACAATATAAAGAATTTATAAGAAAATATAAAATTAATAATTTAGTTGAAACAGAACATATTATAGAAAAGCAAAGAATGATAAAAGATAGGGACGAGATTAGTAATTTAACAAAAGCTTGTGAAATAACAGATAATTGTTTTGAATATATATTGACATATATAAAGCCCGGAATGACAGAAAAACAAATTGCAGACGAAATAGAGGAATATTATAAACAAAGGACTGAAGGGTTATCTTTTGAAACTATTGTTGCTTCAGGAGAAAATACATCAAAACCGCATGCAACTCCTACAAATCGTGAAATACAAGAAAATGATATTATTACTATTGACATGGGGTGCAAAGTAAATGGATATTGTTCTGATATGACAAGAACATTTTTTGTTGGAAGTGTACCAGAATATATAAAACCCGTCTATGATTTAGTATTAAAGAATCAAATACAAACAACAGAAGAAATGAAAGATGGAGTAAGTACTAGATTATTAACAAAAATGGTAGAAAACGATTTTAAGCTAAATGGATATGATTTAATACATAGTTTAGGACATGGTGTAGGAATGGAAATTCATGAGGCTCCATATGTTAGTTATCGTTCTGATACGCAATTAAAAGAAAATATGGTAGTAACAAATGAACCGGGAATTTATGTACCTGGTAAATTTGGAGTAAGGATTGAAGATACAGTTCAAATTACAAAATTTGGTTGTATAAGTTTAACCAAATCTGAGAAGAATTATATTATAATATAGGTGAATTAAGTTGCCATATAAATAATATAATTGGTTTAGTAATAATATAGTAATATTTTAAAACAAAACAGAATACTTGATTTTTCTAGTAATTTGTAGTAAAATAGGAAAAGATTATTATAAAAGAGAATGTAAATGAAAAATTGAAAGGAGAAATTATTATGGCATCAGTATATTCAGCAGGAGATTTTAGAAATGGAACAACATTTGAAATGGAAGGAAATGTATATAGAATAGTTGAATTTCAACATGTAAAACCAGGAAAAGGATCAGCTTTTGTAAGAACTAAATTGAAAAATGTAATAACAGGAGCGACATTAGAAAAAACTTTTAATCCATCTGACAAATTTCCAGCAGCGGAAATTGAAAAGAAAACAATGCAATATTTATATAATGACGGTGGACTATACTATTTTATGGACAATGAAACATATGATCAAATACCATTAAATGAAGATCAATTAGGAGATTGTTTAAAATATTTAAAAGAAAACATGGAAGTTACAATTCTTTCATACAAAGGAAATACTTTTGCAGTAGAACCACCTACATTTGTTGAATTAGAAGTTACATATACTGAACCAGGATTTAGCGGAAATACAACAACAACTTCAGGAAAACCAGCTAAATTAGAAACAGGTTTAGAAATACAAGTTCCATTATTCGTAAACATTGGAGATGTATTAAAAATAGACACAAGAACATGTGAGTATATGGAAAGAGTTTAAGAAAGGTGATTAGCAAATGGGAACAATAAAAAACGAATATAAAAGTTTTTTAGATGACATAGAAAAGAATATTAAAAACAAAGAAGATTTAGAATATATCAAAAAAAGATTCACATCTTTTCTTGATGTAATGTTAGATCAAATGGATAATATTATGGATTATAAAAAAGAAGAATTAGAACAATTAGAAAATAGACAAAAAGAAATCGAAGAAAAAATGTCAAAAATGCAAAAAATAATTGACAATATAGAAAAAGATATTTATGCAGAAGACGGTTTTGATTTTGAAATTATATGTCCATATTGTAATTATGAGTTTATTGTTGACCTAGACGAAAATAAAACAGAAGTTGAATGTCCAGAATGTAATAATACAATCGAACTAGACTGGACAGGAGATGTTGATGAAAACAACGACGAAAATGAATGTCAAGGAAGTTGTAGCGGATGTCATGGTTGTGACGATGAAGATGATGATATGTAATAAAAATGAAATGGTTAATTAGGAATAGATAATTCTTAATTAGCCATTTTATTTGTGTTTTTTGGGACGGAGGAAACAAACATCAAATAAAGATTATCAAAGATCATTTCTAAAAAAAATCTAAGGGATTAACATATTTCTTATCAATTCTAATGCCTAGATGTAAATGAGGACCAGTAGTAGCTCCATTTGTGGGATTACCATTTTCATCACGATATTGATTTCCGAGGAACGCCATAAACATTTTTTGGACCAACATAGCCTATTATTTGGCCTTGTCTAACTTTATCTCCAACACTGACAATAAAATTAGGGTCGCAATGGCAATAACTTACTCTAAAATTGTCAAAAGAAAGAGTGATAGTATATCCACCAGCTCCTAAAAATTTGCAAAAAGTAATTTCTCCATCATGAACAGCAATAAATTTACTACCTTGAGGAGCAGGAATATCAATTCCAGAATGGGATGAAGAAGCACCGACTAGTAGGAGATACACGTTTACCGAAATAAGAACTAATTCTAGTATAACCAGGAAGTGGCCAAACAAAACCATTAGGATTGAAGTCGATGATTTCAGAATCTAATGAATTAGAATTTGATAGAATTTCTGAATCTAGGATAGGGATAAAAAATATACATATAAAAAATATGATAAAAGATAGAATAAATATTAAATAATTAATAGATTTAAAAATAATATACACCTCTTTTGAATAAAATAAAAAGAAGAAGTTACGTATAAACTTCTTCCATCAAATAAATATTGGCAGGGGTAGTAGGATTCGAACCCACACAGGCGGTTTTGGAGACCGATGTGCTACCATTAACACTATACCCCTATATGACTGAAACACAATTAATATATTAGCACAAAAAATAGAAAATGGCAACAATTTTTTAAAAAAATATTGACTTTTTATGAGTATGGTAATACAATATATGCAATAAAATAGGTTACAATGAAAAAGAAAAAGTGCTTGAAAATTTATTTATAGAGAGCAAGTGATGGTGGAATACTTGCAGTAAATAAGCATGGGGAGCTTTGGAGTAACTTTTAAATTAAGGTGCTTAAACGGTAATTTGTATCAGTTTAAGAATTAGGGTGGAAACGCGGAAAGTAACTTTCGTCCCTAGCAGTATAGCTAGGTTTCGAAAGTTTTTTTGATGTTTTTTGGGACGGAGTAAAAAAACATCTTTGGTCGAAAATAGCTGAATAAATTAATAGATAAAATGAAAGTAAAGATGTTTTTTTACTCCGTCCCAAAAAACATTAGAAAAAGAGAAAAAGGGAGGAATTGTTATGTTAAAATCAATGGAAACTTTAGTTGCTTTATGCAAGAACAGAGGAATAATTTATCCAGGTTCAGAAATTTATGGTGGATTAGCTAACACATGGGATTATGGACCTTTAGGAAACGAGATTAAAAATAATGTAAAAAATGCATGGAGAAAGAAATTTATACAAGAACAAAAAGATATAGTGGGGTTAGATGCAGCTATTCTAATGAATCCGGAGACATGGGTGGCATCAGGACATGTAGGAGGCTTTTCAGACCCATTAATTGATTGTAAAGAATGTAAAACAAGACATAGGGCTGATAAGTTAATAGAGGAATGGGCACATGAAAAAGGAAAAGACATG
>CALYAH010000004.1 GCA_944393455.1 uncultured Clostridia bacterium | reverse complement strand
ACTTAAGTGGTAGCCTGAGAAAGAAATGCGGTTGACAGACCATTCAGTAGGGCTTAAGCCCAGAAGTGCCAGTACAAAAGCCTTCTAGGCGCAGAGCAAACCACCCGTTTTACGGGTGGTTATGATTCAAAGAAATAGTTTATAATATGAAGTAGCAATCAAATTTATATATTATATATAAAAGTTAAGGATTTAAAAATCTATTTAATAATTGTTCTCTACATTTATTTTCAAACTCATCATTTAAAGGTTCCAAAATAATATCTTCATTATACTTTCTATCTAAACAATATTTGATAATATAGTCGGCAAGTACTGGGTTTTTAGAAAGAAGGGGACCATGCAAGTAAGTAGCAATTACATTTTTTAAGAAAAAACCTTCTTTTGAATCGCCAAATTTATTACCGTGACCAAATAAAACTTCACCAAAAGGAGTATCAACATCAAAAGTTTGTCCTCCATGGTTTTCAAAACCAATAATTTTAGTTTCAGTGCCGTTTAGATTAGCGTTAATAACAGTATTCCCAATACATCTTTTTTTTCTGTCATTAATTGCTTCTGTATAGTAAGGAAAAATTTCTAAACCAGGAATAATATTACCTTCAACACCTTTATAATATTTTCCGAACAATTGATAAGCACCACAAATAAGTAAAATAAAGACACCATTATTAACAGCTTCTTGAATAGAATCTTTATATTTTATTAAATCTTTTGCTAAAATACTTTGTTCTTGGTCAGCACCTCCGACCAGCAAAAACCAAATCAAAATCGCTAAAATTTGGTGGAGTATCACCAATTGAATATGGTACAACAGTTGCTTTAATTCCACGTTGTTCTAAACGATAGCGTAATACTTGAATATTACCGAAATCACCATATAATTCTAAAATATCTGGATATAGATATAATATTTTTAATTCTTTCATAAAATCCTCCTTTTGAGACACTTGGGACAGAGCTTAATTGTCTCAAAGTCCTAATTCTCGTCTAGTTGGTTGCAAAGATGTATAATTAGCAATAACATATTTTTTTATATTAGTTTTATAAAGAGCTTCAACGGCTTCATGTAAATCTAAATAGGGTTCTATTTTTTCTGGGTCGAATCCAGCAGTTTTTATTCTAATTGCTATATCGTAAGCTCTTGTGCCACTTGTTACAATTCTTGATACATTGTTTAAATTATCAAAGTTAATATCCCAAATCCATGAAACGTCGAAACCATCTGCCATATTATCATTTAAAACAAATAATAATTCCTTTTCGTCATCATCTTCATTTAAAATTCTAAGACTAACGTTGCTACCTGTTGGATTTTTAGCTAGATTGATGATTGTAGGTATTCCTCTAATTTCAACTTCTTCTAATCGTCCATTATTTAAAATGAATTTTGATAAAGCATTTTGTATAATTTTTGTATCGATAGAATATAAGCTTACACAAGAAATAACTGCAGTAAAGTTATAAATATTGTAAATACTATTAGAACGAACTTTATAAGTAATATCGTTAACTTTAAAAGTTCTGTTTTTTAAATCAACATCAGTAGCAAGTTTATAAATTTTGTTATCTCCATAATTACAATTAGGGCATCTAAATTTTCCAATGTGTGAATATTGATAATATTCATATTCAATACGAGTATTACAGAATGGACAAAATTTTCCTTCACCTGCTTCTTTTAATTCTTTTGTTGCATAATCATATTTATCAACACTGAAGTAATAAATATTTGAGTTTTCTGGATTTGCTTGTCCGAAGTCTTGCAACATTTGGGTCATCATTATTTAAAACTAAATTACCAGTATAAGTTTTTAAGAAATCATTGATTCTCAATATTAATGATTCAACTTCTCCATTTCTATCTAATTGATCACGGAAGAAATCAAGTATAACTAAAGTATCTAGTTTTAAATCTTTAAACACGACAGGGACATAACCTTCATCTACTTCAAATACTAAGTAGTCAGCTTTTACTTTTCCAGTCAAAGTACAATTTTTTAATATCGTAGAAAGAATACCAGTTTCCATATTATTTCCTTCTGTATTGCTTATTACTTTTTTTCCGGCAGTTTTAAAAACATATCCAATAGCATTATTGGTCATAGTCTTACCATTAGTTGCAGTAACTGCAATAATAGGACAGTCGATTTTGAAATATTTAAAAATATCAGGATTCCAATCATATGCAATTTTTCCTAAAAAGTTTCCTCCCTTTTTACCACAAACTTTCAAAATAAAATGTAATACTTTCATAATTAATATAATAAAAAAATTCTTCATAATTTTACTCCATTTATATTTCTTTTCTAAATTTTAAGTTATTATATCATATTGCCAAAACTAGGACAATAAAACAAACGATATTTTACTTGATATTTTTAATATCGTATAGTAAAATTAGTGCAGAAGGAGAGAGTATGAAATACATAAAGGAAATAAAGATAAAATTAAATAAAAACAATTATTTTGTAGCAATTGATTTTGACCGAACGATAACTGCTAAGGAAAGCTCAGACTCTTGGGATGCTACTGGTAAACTACTAGGAACAGATTTTACTAAAAGAATGAATGAACTATATGAGAAATATAGACCAATTGAGTTGGATTATAAAATAACTTTTGAAGAAAAAAATGCAGCGATGGAAAAATGGTATCAAGAATGTATGAACTTATATTATGAGTATCACTTAACAGAAGAAAAATTAAGAGAATCTATTAAAGTAAGTAATTTGACTTTTAGAAAAGGTGCAGAAAAATTTTTAGAAACCATGCATAAACAAAATGTGCCAGTTATCATTTTGTCGGCTGGAATAGGCAATGTAATTGTCCAATTTTTAAAAGAAAATAATTGTTATTATGATAACATTTTTGTTATTAGTAACTTTATTGAGTTTGATAAAAATGGTAATATGAAATATTTTGATAAAAATATGATCCATACGTTAAATAAGACAATGGATGGAAATTTACCAAATATATTACAACAAAAGTTAAATCAAAGACCATATAAATTGTTATTTCGGAGATATGGTAGAAGATAAAAAAATGATAGAAGAAAGCGAATGGAAAAATACTATTACAGTAGGTTTTTTAAATGAAAAAATAGAAGAAGATTTAGAAGTGTATAAAAAAGAATTTGATATTGTATTAACTAAAGAAGATGCAACTTTTGATACAATAAAAAAAATAGTTTTTTAAATTACTTTGAAATTATGGCTGGAATCCAATCAATTAAATAGATAGCTTAAATTCAAAGTAAAAAATATATAAATGAAAGAGAAAAAATCTCTTTGAAGAAAGGAAGATAATATGAAAAAATTTGGGAATATCTTATGGGGAGTAGTAATTCTTGTAATAGGTTTAATTTTAGGATTAAATGCACTTCGGAATCACTGATATTAATATTTTCTTTAAGGGATGGTGGACATTATTAATTATCATTCCAAGTTTTATTGAGCTGATAAAAAGTGAAAGTAAAATGTGGAGTATTATTTGGTTAGTAATAGGAATTGTGTTACTATTATGTAGCCAAGATATCATATCTTTTGCGCTAATTAGAAAACTTATTTTCCCATTCATTTTAGTTATGATAGGACTTAGTCTTATTTTAAAAGATACTTTAAATAAAAAAGTAGGAGACAAAATAAGAACATTAAATTCTAATAAAGACAAATTAGAAGAATATTGTGCAACATTCGGAGGACAAGAAGCAAATTTTGACGGACAAGAATTTAACCGGAGCAAATCTTGATGCAATTTTTGGAAGTGTTGACTTAAATTTAAAAGGAGCTATTATTAAAAAAGACCAAATTATAAATGCAAATGCTATTTTTGGAGGAATTGAAATAATAGTACCTGATAATGTAAATATAAAAGTGAAATCTACTCCGATTTTTGGAGGAACAAGCAATAAAGTAAAAACACAATTTAATGAAAATTTACCAACAATTTATATTAATAGTTTAGCTATGTTTGGAGGTGTTGAAATAAAATGACACCATTTCAAAAAATAATAAAATATGGGGCAATTGCATTTGCCATTTATCTATCATTTGTTATTATTAGTGTAACTGTTGTAGTAATTACAGCAATTTTTGGAATTACAGTTGGAATAGAAAGACATACAAATGATACAGTTACTAGCCAAACAATGATTGAGCAATGGTCAGAAGAATATACAGATGTTACTAATTTGGATATTGATTTAGACTTTAGTAAGTTAGAAATAAAAGAGGGGACAACGTTAAAAGTAGAAACTAAAAATGTATCAGATAGATTTGAATGCAAAATGCAATCAAACAAATTGATTATAAAAGATAGTGCTGTTGATAGTGATTGGTATAAATTGCAAGACATAACACCAGAAGTGATTATATATATACCAAAAGACTATAAATTTAATGATGTAACAATAAAAACTAAAATTAATGAAACAAAAATTTACAATTTAGAATCTGAAAAATTAGAGCTAGAAATGGGTACTGGTAAATATGAAATTGATAGAGTTATAGCTAAAAATGCTGAAATAGAATCAGGTGCAGGAGAAGTTATTATAAGAGATTCTGAATTTGAAAAGTTGAAACTAGATGGAGGCATTGGCAAATTATCTATTACAAGTAAAATTACTAATAATGCAGACATAGATTCAGGAGTAGGTAAAGTCGAAGTAAACTTAATAGGTAATAAAGAAGATTATAAAATAAGAGCAGAAACTGGATTAGGTAATTTACTGGTAGATGGAAATAGTGTAGCAAATAATCAAACTGTTTATGATGGGAATGTTACTATCGATGTAGAAGCAGGAGTAGGAGAAACAGATATTAATATTATAAGTGGTAATATATAAAAATAAAAAAGTTTTTTCGTGGAGTAATTAACTCTACGAAAGAACTTTTTTAAAATTATAACAATAAAATATTGAAATGACAATAAAAAATAGCAAAAAATGTAAAAATATTTTTCATATTATATATATTAAAAAATATTCTTGGAGAATCATAAAACTAGCATATATTAAAAGTTTGTGAAAATTCCTATCTTTCGTAGAGTTAATTACTATACGAAAAATAGGAAAGGGGAACAAACAGATGATAAGCAAAGAAAAAAGCAAAAGAACAAAAAGAAAAGAAAGAGGTATAACACTAATTGCGTTAGTAATTACAA
>CALYAH010000003.1 GCA_944393455.1 uncultured Clostridia bacterium | reverse complement strand
AATTAACGGTCCTCCACTATTACCAGGGTTTATAGTTGCATCTGTTTGAATTAAATCTGTCATATAAGAAGATTTATTTTCTTCTTCTATTTTTATTGTTCTATTTTTTGCACTAATAATTCCTGATGTCACAGTTCTTCTGAATTCAAATCCGAATTGGATTTCCGAATGGCATATACAGTTTCTCCTACACGTATTTGCTCTGAATCTGCTAAATTTACATATTTTAAACCTTTGCTATTAATTTTGGTAATAGAAAGATCTAAGTCACTATCACTCCATACAACTGTTCCATCATAAGTCGAACCATTTTCCAAAGTTACATAGCATTTACTATACTTAGCACCTGTCACATGTTCATTACTCACAATATATCCATCTTCTGTTACAATAAAACCTGTTCCTAATCCTAATTCACTTTCCGTACTTTTAGATAAAATACTATTTCCTGCATTTTTCAGTTTAGATATTCCTACTACTTTCTCTGTTGTTTCCTCTAGCATATCTGCTATATTTTTGCTATTTTCTTCTGTTTTTTCCACAGTTTGTACATTCTCTGTGGATTGTGTTTTGGTTGCTACATAATTATTGTTATTTATTTCTATATTCTGGTATGTAACATATAGATAAAATCCAAAAATCCACATTAATAGTAAAAAAATAAATACAACTATCACTTTTTTTAAGTTACTTTTTTTCTTTCTTTTTTTCAAACTCTTCACCTCAAAATTAGTCTTTCCTTTTTGCTATTTTTTAAACCTAATATTTAAATTTATTCATTATATATTATTGACAAAATCCGACAAAAAAATGAGACAGATTTGCTCTGTCCCAATTTTGTCTCAACTATTGACATCATTATACTAAAAAAGATATAATTTAACTAAACACAAAAATATTTTTATTTAAGTAAAAGGTGGATATTATGAAAAAGGATGTTTATGAATTAACAAACCCACAAAAATCAATTTGGATGACAGAACAATTTTATTCTGACACTAACATAAATAATATTGTAGGGTACTTAAAATTTAACAAAAATGCTGATTTTTCAGCTATTGAAAAGGCTTTTAATTATTTTGTTATGAAAAACGATTCTTTTAAAACAAAAATTGTACTTGAAGATTCTTCTCCAAGACAATTTTTTGACGATTTCGTCTACGAAGATATTGAAATTATTGATTTGAAGGATGAAACCCAATTATTAGAATTTGAGGCTTCTTTTCCTATGCAACAAGTTCCGATTTTTAATCACTTTTTATTTTTAACCAAATTATTAAGATTTCCAAATGGTTCTGGCATTTTAGTTTTAACCGCCCACCATTTAATTGCTGATGCCTGGACCATGAGTTTAGTTCTAGAAGAAATTTACCAAAACTATCTAAATATAGTTGCTAAAAAAGAAATTGATTTAACTCCAAATCCTTCTTATTTGGACTTTATTAAGTCTCAAGAAACTTATATTACAAGTCCTAAATTTGAAAAAGATAAAGAGTTTTGGCAAAATGAATTTAAAACTTTACCAAATGTAATTTCTTTTAAAAATAACATGAAAGTATCTATTCATGCTGATAGAAAAATCTACCCTTTTAATAAAGCTTTGGTAAATCAAATAGATGAATTTTGTAAACAACATAATATCTCTGATTATATATTTTTGCTTAGTATTTTTAATATTTATTTTAAAAATATCTTTAACTGTGATAACTTCATAATTGGCAACCCTGTTTTAAACAGGTCTAATTTTAAAGAAAAACAAACAACTGGTATGTTTGTTTCTATTATGCCATTTATCGTTAACTTGTCAAATTCTAGTACTTTTCTAGATTTTTGTCATTTAATTGCTAAGCAACAAAAACAAATGTATAGGCACCTTCGTTTCCCATACCATGAAATTTTAAACTTTGTTAGAAAAACACATGATTTTTCTGACTCTTTATATGATATTGTATTTTCTTACCAAAACGCAACGATTCCATCTTATTGTAAATGGTTACCAAATCATTCTCAAGCCGAATCTTTACAAATTCATATAAAGAATATTGCTAAAGAAAATAATAATTTATCTATTCATTATGATTTTCTAACTGATATTTTCTCTGAAGAAGATATAGATTTAATGCACAAACGTATTTTAGGTTTAATAAAACAAGTATTAAAAGAACCTGAGAAAATGATAGAAGAATTAGAAATTATTTCTTCTTCTGAAAAAACTTTATTATTAAAAACTTTTAATGACACACAATCTAATTATGCTAAAAATTCTAACATTATAAAAGAATTTGAAAAAATAGTAAGAAAATATCCAAAAAATATTGCTGTTATAGATAAAAACAATTCTTATACATATGAAGAATTAAACAATAAGGTAAATTTTTTAGCCCAAAAGATTTTAGAGCAAAAAATAGATACTAATATTATTGCATTTTCCCTAAAACGTTCTGCTGATATTATTATTACCATTTTGGCAATTCTAAAATCTGGTCATACTTATATGCCAATTGACCCAGAATATCCAGTTGACAGAATTCATTTTATGTTAGAAAATAGTCATACAAAAGTATTAATTACTAATAAAGAAATTAATACAAAACTAAATTATAAAGAAAACTATATATACTATGAAGATTTAACTTTTGATAAAAAAATTAACAATTTAAATATTGATATCCCTAATACGAAACCTTGCTATATAATGTATACATCAGGCTCTACAGGAATTCCAAAAGCTGTAACTATAAAACATCATAATGTTTTAAACTTTGTTAAAAGTATGCAAGAACGTTTAAATTATGAGCCTTCACAATATAATAAAGTGCTATCTGTTACTACTGTATGTTTTGACATTTTTGTATTTGAGTTATTTCCTACATTATTATCAGGTTTAACATTAGTTATTGCAGATGAACTAGAAAGTAGAAGTCCCAAACTATTAAGTGACATCATCAAAAAATATAAGATATCTAAAATTTTAACAACACCTTCTAGAATAGAGCTACTATTTTCTGATTCAACATACCTAAATTCTTTATCAACCATAAAAGAATTTATTTTAGGTGGAGAACCATTACCACTTCCTTTATTACATAAATTGCAAAAACATACAAAAGCTAACATCTTTGACCTATATGGTCCTACTGAAACAACAGTTTATTCTACTTTTAAAGATGTTACTAATAGTAATTTTATTACAATAGGAAAACCAATTAATAACACTCAAATATATATTTTAAACAATAATAACAAACTTCAACCAATCGGATTAGTAGGAGAAATCTGTATTGGTGGAGATGGAGTAGGCTTACGGTTATTATTTAAACCCAGAAAAAACAAACTCTGTTTTTGTTAAAAACCCTTATGGTAATGACATAATTTATAAAACTGGGGATTTAGGATACTGGAGATCAGATGGAGAATTAGTATGTCTTGGACGAAAAGACCATCAAGTAAAAATCCGTGGTTACCGTGTGGAATTAGACGATATAAGTAATAATATATTAACATTTGGTGGGATTGATAAATGTGTAGTAGCAGATAAAACAGATTCAAATGGTAAAAAATATTTATGTGCTTATTTAGTTTGTAAAAATGAAATTGATTTAACAGAACTAAAAAAATACTTAGTTGATATTTTACCACATTATATGATTCCTAGCTATTTTGTTATGCTTGACAAAATACCTTTAACATTAAATCATAAAGTAGATAGAAAGGCATTGCCAGAACCTGATTTAAAGGAAATAAAACTTTCTTACAAATATGTAAAACCTACTACAAAAATAGAAAAAGACTTATGTAATATCTTTACAAATTGCTTATCTATTAATAGAATAGGAATTGAAAATGATATATTTGATTATCATATCGACTCTCTTGATATTATTCGTGTTCAAACTAAAATGTTAGAATATAATTACAAATTAAATACACAAGACTTCTATCAAGAAAGAACAATAAAAAATTTAGCAAAACTAATAGAAAATAAGAACATTAAAGATACATACGAAGTTGATAAAATTTATTTATCTAATGTTAATAATAGTTTTAATAAACACCCAAATGTAATGCAATTTGTAAAAAAACATTACAACAATATTCTATTATTAGGTTGTACAGGTTATTTAGGAATTCATTTATTACAAGAATTTTTACAAAATAGTAACAGCCATATTACTTGTATTATTCGTAGTAAAGATGACGAAGACGCTACAACAAGGCTTTCTAAGTTATATAGATACTATTTTGGCAAAAAACTTCCATTAGATAGAGTTACCATAATTGATTCTGATATTACTAAAATTCGTTTTGGTTTAACTGCAAATCAATATAAAGAATTAGCAACATCAATAGATTTAGCTATTAACAGTGCTGCAAATGTTAAATATTATGGGAATTATAAATTATTTAGAAAAATTAATGTAGGAGTTGTTGAAAATTTAATTAATCTTTCTGAAAAATATAATATAAAACTAGTACATATTTCAACACTTGGTGTTTCAGGAAATTATTTAGTTAATCATCAAAAAAACTATAATAACTTTGATGAAAACGATTTTTATATTGGTCAACAATACAACGAAAATGTATATATTCAAACTAAATTTGAAGCAGAAAAAATAATTTACGAAAAGTCTTTAACTGGATTAAATAGTACTATTATTCGTGTTGGAAATTTAACAAGTAGATATTCTGATGGTGAATTCCAACAAAATTTTGAAGCCAATGCTTTTTATAACATCTTAATGATGATTTTAAAATATCATATTTTACCAAATACCATGACAAATGAGTTTTTGGAATTCACACCAGTAGATTATTGTGCCAAAGCTGTTTTTGAACTAATTTTAAATTTAGAAACTGATAAATATGTCTTCCACCTATTTAACGAAAATTATATTCGTGTTTCTGAATTGTTAGAGATATTTGAAACCCTAGGTTTTACAACTACAATACTATCTGGTAATGAATTTAAACAAAGAATTGTTACTTTGTCTAATGAACATCCAGAAGAAAATATTTTAAAAGGAATCGTAAATGATCTAGATGATACATTAGGACTTTCTTTTAATAGTACTGTAAATCAAAAAAATTTATATACAAATACTTGTTTAGAGAAATTAAATTTTAAATGGCCTGTTATTACAAATGAATATATAGAAAAAATTATAGAATATTTACGCAAGAAAAAATATTTAATATAGGAGTTACTTTTTTTGAAAAAAATATACGAAAAATATAAAATTCAGTTCAAATTACTATTGGCCCTTACTTTAGGGCTGATAGTATTGACTACCATTTATGCATTTTTAATTCCTATGATATTAAATTATCCGAAAGGAACATATGGTACTTCTTTTCAAACAGAAGTTGAAAATACAAATTATTTAACCCAAGTACTATATATTGCAGCTGCCATTTTTACCATATTTGCAGTACTTATTTTTTATAAGACTAGATTCTTAGTTAAATATGGTGACTTAATAAAAAATCCTAATAAATATACCATAAAAGAAATAAATTATGTTAAAAATAAATTATTCAATGTTCCATATTCTTTACTTATTTTAAACATAACCATCCCTAGTATTGCA
>CALYAH010000002.1 GCA_944393455.1 uncultured Clostridia bacterium | reverse complement strand
TTGACTCTTTAGCTACATTTGATTGTGTTAAAATTCCATTTTGTCCTGTTAATGTTGCAATTGACACTCCTGCTAAAATTAAAAGTACGATAATGGTAATTACTAATGCAATTAATGTAATTCCTTTGTTATCACTTTTGTTATTCATTTGTAAATTCCCCTTTCTTTTTTCTTAAGTTGTTTTTCACTTAATATTATTATACATTTATCGAAATCTTTTTACAAGCATTTTTAGGTGCATTTTTTCGGATTTTTACCCAAAATCAAATGTCGCACAAATAATTTCATGCGACATTTAATTTAAATATTTTTAATATTTTTCTTTTTAAATATAATGAATGTAGGAATTATCATAATTAAGAAATATACAATACATATTACAGCTGAAAATCCTGCTGTTAATCCTTCCATCATTGGTAAATTTCCAAATAGATAAGCACTAAAATCCCAATTTAATGTGACAAAAAATTTCATAAAATTGACATTATATTGGATTGCTAGCATGTTAATAACTTGTGCTCCCATGAATCCTAATAGTGGTAATGCAATTGCTACTGCTGAATTAGTAAATATAGTGCTAAATGCAAAAGCTAATGTTGCTAGTAATATAACAATTGGCAAGTTTGTTAGAATTTGAATTCCTAAATAGCTAAATATATTCATTTCTACTAATGTATTGTTCGTAAAATCATATTGTACAACAGGAATTGATAAACTATCAAATCCAAATGTAATTCCACCTATAACTAATTCCATCGCTATTACTGCTACAAATGAGAATACTATCATTATTAACATCGTAATAAATTTAGCAAATAATATTTTATTTCTACTATATGGTTTTACTAATAATAACTTAATAGTTCCTTTGTTAAACTCTTCACTTACAATTGTTCCTGCTATCATAATTACCATAACAATAATAAATAATCCATACTCACTAAAGAAGTTTTTAAAAATTCCTCGTATATCATTTGTTTTATTTACATCTACATTATTTTCTATAATATATTTACTAACCTCTTTGCTTTCTAAATTAGTATTATATTCTTGTTTTTCTGCATATGTAAGTTCTTGTTTACTATTTTTCGCTTGTTCTACTGCTTTACTATCATTTTGATATTTACTTAAAGCCGTATTTAAATAATCATTTCCATATTTAATCTCTTTTTCAACTCTATAATTAGCTACCTCTAAATCAATTTTTGCATTCATTAATTCTGTCTCTAAACTTTCTAGTTGTTGCTTATCTTCTACATTTTTTATAGTTTCTTCTAGATTTTTTACTTTTTCCTCTGCAAGTCTTTGTTCTTCTTTTGCAAAATATTGCCAGTCATCTTGATCCAATCTTTCTACTATTTTATTTATTTCTTGGTTTATCTCTTCTACTTTTTCTTCATTTTTATCAATTCCATATAAATATGTATTTCTTTCACTTATATAACTGTATACCTGTGTATTAATTACCTGTCCTTGCCAAGAATTCTCATCATATTTTTTAAGCATTTCATAAACATCTAAAACAGTTTTATATTCAATATACATAGATGTATCACTTGGTTTTGATGGATCTAATTTAGAAATCTCTTCGTTTATATAATCTATGTATCCATTACTATAATAAGAATAATTTGAATCATTATAAAAATATTTGTAAATACAATTTGTTAAAATAACAAAAGCAAAAATTACTAATAAAGTAATATAAATTCCCTTTTTCTTAAATATTTTAGTTAATTCATTTTTTATTAAACTACTCAATTACATTCCCTCCTGTCTTTTCGAAAAATGCTTCTTCTAATGATTTTTCTTCTTCATAGATAGAATAAATTGAAACATTATTTCTTACTAATAGCTTTACAATTTTTGGTACTTCATCTCTTGCTACATCTAACTTAAATAAATTTTTATCAATAATTATTGCATATTCAATTATTTCTTTTATTTTATTTGTGTCATCTATCTCGAAAATTCTATAATTATTTTTTGTTTCTTTTTTTATTTCTTCAATTTCACTGGTTTCTATAATTTTTCCATTTTTAATAATACATACTTTATTACATAAATTGTCTAACTCTGCTAAATTATGACTTGATATTAAAATCGCCATTTGTTCATTTTTAGCTAAATCTATTAGCAATTCTCTCATCTCTCTAATTCCTTCTGGATCTAATCCATTAGTCGGTTCATCTAAAATTAATAAAGATGGCCTATGTAAAATTGCTTGTGCAATTCCTAATCTTTGTCTCATTCCTAAAGAATATTTTGACACTTTATCTTGTATTCTATTTTCTAATTTTACTAGTTTTACAACTTCATTAATCCTTTTTTCATCAATTCCTTTGTATAAATTAGCAATAAGTTTTAAATTTTCATACCCAGACATATACATATATAAATCAGGATTTTCTACAATAGCACCTACTTTTTCAATTGCTTTAGTAAATTGTTTTTCAATATCAAATCCATTAATCAATACCCTTCCTTCAGTAATACTTTGAAGGCCTAATATTAATTTTATCGTTGTTGTTTTTCCAGCTCCATTTGGTCCAATAAATCCTAAAATATCTCCTTTAAAAATATCAAAAGATACATCTTTTAAAATCTGTTTTTTACCAAATTTTTTATTTAGATTCTCACATTTCAAAATCGGATTTTCCATTTTCTTCCTCCTTCTATTTTTTCTTTATTCTAACACAAAGCTATGCAGAAGTGTATTGATTTTTTCTTAATATTTTGTGAAGATTTTATTTATTTCATTAATTGTTTTCTATCCATTTTGTAATATCCCTAAATACTGTTTCATTATCTGTTTCATTTAAAATCTCATGTCTCATGTTTTTATACAACTTTCCAGATACTTTTTGGTATCCAATTTCTTTTAAAAATTTTTGTGACTTTTGCCAAGCTTTTTTATTTATAATGACTGGGTCATCTTCTCCTGCTATAAAGAATATTGGTAAATTTCTATTTTGTATCTTCCATCCTTTCTTAGTATAAATATCTCGCATTAGGATAAACAAATTTTGAAATCCATT
The DNA here is from genome assembly GCA_944393455.1 of uncultured Clostridia bacterium. Classification (GTDB taxonomy): domain Bacteria; phylum Bacillota; class Clostridia; order TANB77; family CAG-508; genus CAG-269. The sequence goes on along the minus strand of CALYAH010000002.1, from coordinate 2,629 downwards.
TAAAGTAAAGATAAATCCACATAATTTATCTTTATCATACTCTTTGATAGTCTTTTCATTTGCACATATCCATGCATTTTTAGATATCGGATTTTTTATATTTCTATTATAAAATCCAAAAGCTAATTTCTGTATAAATTTGCTTCTATAATAATCTCCTTTTGTTTTTCTCAATATTTTTATAATCCATAATGCTAAATTAACTAACTTATTCTTACTTGGTGAACCACATATAATTAACTTGTCTAGTTCATTATCATATTTTTTAATATATTTTCTTACTACCATAGAACCCATGCTATGTCCAAATAATATTAACTTTTTATTTGGATATTTTTCTTTTATTAATTGTGTTACTTGGTATAAATCTTCTACAATAAATTCTGCTGTATCATCATAAAAATATCCAAAATCTTCTTTGCTTTTTACGCTTCCACCATGTCCTCTATGGTCATTTATAACAGATACATATCCTAAATCTGTTAGATATCTCATAAAAGGATAATATCTTTCTTTATGCTCTGACATTCCATGTGCGATTTGTACAATTCCTTTTATTTCTCCTTCTGGTTTTATAATGGCTACTTGCAATTCTAATCCATCTTGGTTTGATTCTATTTTCATTTCTTCTAAGTTCATTTTTTTACTCCTATTATTTTAATTATTAATATTTTATTTCTTTTATAATAAAATATTTTTTCTAGAAATACAAGAACTTTTAATTATGTTGCTATTTATGTGAATTTGTGATATAATATATATGTATTTTTTATAGCTAAATGCTATTTCACGGGTTTAGTTTCTATATATAGAAACAAGGAGGATTTATATGAGTTATGTACGTTTAAAATCAATTTGTTTTGAGGATTCCGAAGGGAATACTATAACAATTGATGTACCTGAACCTATACATTTACAGGATTGGGTAGACAATACTAAAAGTTCAGCTTGCTTTTATACTGGTGTTATAATGGGGGCTAGTATAGCAAGATTAGCTGAATTTGTAAAACAAGAAAAAGAAGAACAAGCTTAAGCTTGTTCTTCTGCCTTTAATAAAATATTTATAATTCATAATTCCTGTAATCTTTTTCCGAAAAAGATTGCATTCTTTCTCTTTTCCAGTCATACTCACAATCTTTCTTAATTTCCTTAGCAGGATTTCCTGCGATGATTGTATATGGAGTTGTAAACTTTTTAGTCACTGTAGTATTAGCTCCAACTATGCATCCTGTAACCAAATGAGCATTTTTCAATATCATGCTATTCATTCCTACCCAAACATGATTCTCAATTTTTATATCTTTTGATAAATTAATTCTATTTCCTAATGAATCTATAATAGAATGTCCATCATTAGTCCTTACAACAATATTACCTGAAAACATGCAATCTTTTCCAATTTCTATCTTAGTTTGTTCAGATGTATGAAAATATACATTTCCCCAAAATTCTCCACTTGTTGTTGTATTTTCATCTATTATAATAGTATTTCCATCATCTACACATATAAAATAAGTACCTCTTATCTTACAATTTTTCTTTATTATGATAGTATTATAATCTCCGTTCATATAAATATTACAGTTTTCTAGTTGCACATTTTCCTCAATTTCTAGTATACTGTTTTTTCCTTTTACCATAATTTTTACATCTTTTAAATATGCTTTTTCTGATATTTTTAACTTAGCTAATAAAGATTCTTCTGTTACTAATATGTTTCCATTTGTTAAATTTTTGTTTAAATCTGTTATTCTTAAATCTCTATTAATAATATTGCAGTTATTTTTTAATAATCTTTGTTTTAGATTTTTCACATTTATTCTCCTCTTTCGATTAATATCACATCACCTTGTTAAAAAATATCTTTTCATTTCTTGATTGATTGTTCCTTTTATTCATTAATATTATGTTCCTCAAAATATTTTCTTACTTTCTGACTAACATCTAAGACTTCTTTTATTTTTTCATCATTTACAGTCCTTTGAGCATATTCTGAAATTTCTCTTAAATATGTAATTCCTTTCCCAAATTTTTTAGTCATCCCATTATAATTTGGAAAAATCCATATGTGTAAATGCTTCGAACGCTCTTCTTGTACTAAAGTGACTTCATTTACAATATTTAACTCTTTCAAAGCTTTTTCTGCATACGTAATAACATTTCCCACTTCATTTCTTTCCTCTTTACTAAGTTCTGAAAATGAATTAATATGTCTTTTGATATTTACTATTAAAAATCCTGGTATTGGAATCTCAGGATCTGATGCTAATATTGTATAATTCCCTTCATATATGATTCCTCCTGGAATTTTTATTTCTCCCCTTGTAATAGAACATCCCATACAATCGTAAGTCCATTCATTTCCAAGAAAATCTATTGCTTTTTTTGAATTACCTGCAAAATTATTGTCATTCATCTTTTCTATCTCCAATCTACTAATTTATTTTTTTATATTTATATCATAAAATATTTATTTTGTATAGTCATTATATAATTTTATAACCTAATTTGCTATGTATTTCTTTGTGACAGTTTGAACATACCAAAATGCACTTTAAAGCTTCTGACTTATTTATAAATTACTAGCAAACAAAAAAATAACAGATAATTTCTTACCTGTTATTCTTAT
>CALYAH010000001.1 GCA_944393455.1 uncultured Clostridia bacterium | reverse complement strand
CACAAAAAATCATGGATAGATTAACAGAAAAGTTAAAAATTGAGGCAGGGCAAACAACAAAAGATGGATTATTTACTATAGATCAAACAAGATGTGTAGGGGCATGTGGATTAGCACCAGTATTTACAGTAAATAACGAAGTATATGGCAAAGCAACTGTTCAAAAATTAGATGAAGTCTTAGATGAATTAATGAGACAAGAGGGACAGAGCTAAAATGTCTCAAAGGAGGGATTAGATGAAAAGTTTAGAGGAACTTCATAAGATTAGAGAAATGAAAAGAAAAGAACTGGATTTAAGAGTTAATACAAAAGCAGACACAAGAGAAAAGCATATTTTAGTATGTCATGGTACAGGATGTACTTCTTCTAAATCTCCAGAGATTTTAGAGAATTTTAGAAGAATTTTAAAAGAGAAAAATATAGAGAATGTTAGAGTTATAAAAACAGGATGTTTTGGTTTATGTGCAAAAGGTCCAATTGTTATTATAAGGCCAGAAGACACTTTTTATGCTATGGTAACACCAGAGGACTGTGAAGAAATTATTCAGACTCACATTATAGAGGGGAATAAAGTAGAAAGATTACTTTGCAAAGATATTGACGGAACAAAAGTAAATAGTTTGGACGAATTAAATTTTTATAAAAAGCAAAAAAGAATTGCTTTGAAAAATTGTGGAGTTATTAATCCAGAGAATATTGATGAATATCTTGCTTTTAATGGATATCAAGCGCTAGAAAGAGTTTTAAGAGAAATGACTCGTGATGAAGTAATTGAACTAATTAAGAAATCGGGATTACGAGGAAGAGGTGGTGCTGGTTTTCCAACGGGCAAGAAGTGGGAGCTAACAAAGGCTTCTGAAGGAGAACAAAAATATGTTGTTTGTAATGCTGATGAAGGAGATCCAGGTGCATTTATGGACAGAAGTATTTTAGAAGGTGATCCTCATTCTGTGTTAGAAGCTATGGCAATCGCAGCTTATTGCATAGGAGCTAACAAAGGTTATATTTATGTTAGAGCAGAATATCCAATAGCGGTTAAAAGATTGCAGATTGCAATAGATCAAGCAAAAGATTATGGAATTCTAGGAAATAATATTTTTGGAACAGACTTTAATTTTGATATAGAAATTAGATTAGGTGCAGGAGCATTTGTGTGTGGAGAAGAAACAGCATTGTTAGAATCAATAGAAGGAAGAAGAGGTCAACCAAGAGTAAAACCACCATATCCAGCACAATCTGGATTATGGGGAAAACCTACTTTAATTAATAATGTTGAAACTTATGCCAATATTGCTCAAATTATTTTAAATGGACCAGATTGGTATTCATCTATAGGAACAGAAAATTCTAAAGGAACTAAAGTATTTGAATTAGGTGGAAATGTCAATAATATAGGGTTGGTAGAAGTACCTATGGGAACAACTTTAAGAGAAATTGTTTATGACATAGGTGGCGGAATTCCAAATGGAAGAAAATTTAAAGCAGCTCAGACAGGTGGACCATCAGGAGGATGCATACCAAAAGAACATTTAGATACACCAATTGATTATGAATCTTTAAAAGAAATAGGCTCTATGATGGGTTCTGGTGGATTGATTGTTATGGATGACACAAAATGTATGGTATCATTAGCTAAATTCTATTTAGAATTTACTGTAAGTGAAAGTTGTGGAAAATGCACGCCTTGTAGAATAGGAACTAAAAGAATGTTAGAAATTTTAGAAAAACTATGCAATGGAGAAGGTTCAGAATTAGATATATATAAGCTAGAAAAATTGGCAGTAAACATTCAAAAAGCAAGTATATGTGGATTAGGACAAAGTGCACCAAACCCTGTTATTAGTACTCTAAAATATTTTAGAGAAGAGTTTAGAGAACATGCTATTGCAAAAGAATGTAAAGCTTTGGAATGTAAAGCTATGGCAAAAATAACTGTAGATGCGGAAAAATGTAAAGGATGTGGACTATGCCAAAAACATTGTCCGGTAAATGCTATTGAAGGAGAAGGCAGAGAAAAAAGAATTATTAATCAAGAAAAATGTATTAAATGTGGTACCTGTTTAACCAATTGCCCATTCCATGCTATTGGAAATGGTTAATAAAATTTGGTACATATAAAAACAAAGGAGGAATTTATTATGGGAATTACAATATCACTAATTTTAGCAATTATTACTTTAATTTATAATATATTAAGGAGAAATAAAGTAGGAGTTAATCTTTTAGCAATAATGGTACCAGTTATTATATCTGGACTTACGATTGGTTTTGCAATGCAAACTACTTCATTTTATGTAGTTAATACAATCTATACAGCTTTATCATTAATATTATCAGTTTTAGCAATTCTGCTAATAATTAAAAATATGAAAAGTGTAAAATGGACTAAAAGCATTCTTTTAATCCCAATTGTTTTATCATATGTATACATTCATATTTTAACGAATACAATCGATTCTGTGTCATTTTGGACAACATATGAATCATTAAGAGACTCAGCAATATTTACTTTGGGGATTACTTTGTTAGTTATATTCCAAATCAACTTATTTATAAATTTAATTAGTAATACTGTCAACACTAAAAAAGAAAGTGATTCAAAATTGAAAAAGAAAAAGAAAGAGAAAGAAAAAGTCCAAAAATAACGAGGGGGTAAAGTAATGGAAGAAAATATAGTTACTTTAACAATTGACGACCAAGAAGTAAAAGTTAAAAAAGGTACTACTATTTTACAAGCTGCTAAACAAGCAGGAATTGATATTCCTACGTTATGTTTTTTAAAAGACATTAACGAAGTAGGAGATTGTAGGATGTGTATTGTGGAAGTAGAAGGTAGAAGAGGGTTTGCTACTTCTTGCATTCAAACCGTTGAAGAAGGAATGGTAGTACATACACATACACCAAATGTATTAGAGGCAAGGCATGTAATATTAGATTTAATTATTTCAAATCATGCTAAAGATTGTTTGACATGTACGCGTTCTGGAAACTGTGAATTACAGGCATTAGCCGTTAAATTTAATGTACTAAATGTAGAATTTCCAGGAGAAATGACTAAACACAAAGTAGATGATTTATCACCATCTATAGTAAGAGATTTTAACAAATGTATTTTATGTAGAAGATGTGTTGCAGCATGTAAAAATGTACAACAAATTGGGGCTATTGACTGTATAAATAGAGGTTTTGAATCTTGTATATCAACAGTTGGAGATCATAGTTTAAATGATGTAAACTGTACAAATTGTGGCCAATGTATCGAAGCTTGCCCAACTGGAGCATTACACGAAAAAGAAACTATTGATGAAGTATGGGTAAAACTAAAAGATCCAGATACTCATGTAGTTGTTCAAACAGCACCTGCGGTAAGAGTCGCATTAGGGGAAGAATTTGGAATGCCAATTGGAACTAATGTTACTGGTAAAATGGTGACAGCATTAAAAAGATTAGGATTTGATAAAGTATTTGATACAAATACTGGTGCAGATTTCACGATTATGGAAGAGGCACACGAATTTATAGAAAGATTTCAAGCAAATGACAATCTTCCTATGATTACTTCTTGTAGTCCAGGTTGGATAAAATATATTGAAATGAACTATCCGGAACTATTACCACATTTATCTAGTTGTAAATCACCTCATCAAATGTTTGGAGCATTGTTAAAAACTTATTATGCAAAAAAAGAAGGCATAGAGCCTGAAAAAATATATGTTGTATCTGTTATGCCATGTATCGCTAAAAAATTCGAAAGCAAGAGACCAGAAATGAAAAATAACGGACTTTATGACGTTGACAATGTAATTACTACCCGTGAACTTTCTAGAATGATTAAACAGGCAAATATTGAGTTTACTAAACTAGAAGATAGCAAATTTGATAATCCAATGGGAGAAGCAACAGGAGCAGCAGCAATATTTGGAACAACTGGTGGTGTCATGGAGGCAGCCCTTAGAACAGCACAAGATGTTCTAACTGGAGAAGATTTAGATAGAATTAATTTTGAGCAAGTACGTGGTGGAGAAGGAATAAAAAGAGCAACTGTAAACATTGCAGGAAAAGATATAAAAGTAGTTGCAGCTAGTGGATTAGCAAATGCTAGAAAAATTTTAGAAGAAATAAAATCTGGAAAAGCAGATTATCAATTTGTAGAAATAATGGCCTGTCCAGGCGGATGTATAATGGGAGGAGGCCAACCAATTAAAAGCTCTAAAATACGTTCAGAAGTGGATGTTAGAAAGCTAAGGGCAGATGCATTATATTCAATCGACGAAAAAAGCACAATTAGAAAATCACATGAAAATCCAATTCTAAAGAAAATTTATGAAGAATATTTAGAAAAGCCTGGTAGTTATCGTGCTCACAAATTACTGCATACACATTACCAAGCAAGAGAAAAATATAAACTAAATTAAAAAGAAGATTTTTAAAAAGGAAGATGTTTTTTGGGACGGAGTAAAAAAACATCTTCCTTTTTAATTTTCACTAATAGCTTTTTTAGATCTTTAAGATGTTTTTTTACTCCGTCCCAAAAAACATCCAAAAACATCCAAAAACATTAAAAAAACATTATCTACAGTTATTGTTATTTTGTTTTTCATTGTTGTTATTATTTTGGTTATTTCTGTTGTTG